>CAJXBJ010000045.1 GCA_913050195.1 uncultured Saprospirales bacterium | reverse complement strand
GTTGATACTGAAAAAGGCTAAAATAAAGCAGCTGAACAGAACAGTATTTTTTAGAAAAATATTCATTTAAAATTGAAAATATATAAAATTCTGTTCCTTATCAGAAAAATAAAGAATCACCCAAATAAAACCTAGATAAATTAACCACCGAAAAAGTTTTGATTTGTTTTCCAATTTTAAGGCGTGTTCTTTAGTCCTTGTTGTCCATTCCGAAAAAATCAAAAAAGCAATTAAATATATATGTATGCTATTTATGTATAAACTTTCTTTTTCTGAATAAACATCAAATATCGCACTGATGTAAAATAGGGCGTGAGATACATTTTCAGCTCTAAAAAAAATCCAAGCAAAAGCACATAACATAAAAGTTAAAATAATTTGAGAAGTCTCTTTTAAGTTTGGTAAGTGCGAGTTTTTAGCAACTACAGCTATATTTGATCGATTTAAGTTAAACAACATTAATGGCACAAAATACAGTGCATTGATTGCTCCCCAAACAATAAAGGTCCAATTTGCTCCATGCCAAAACCCACTAACAATAAATATTGCGAACACATTAAATATTTTACGGAATGGACCAACACGGCTACCGCCAAGAGGTATGTATAAATAATCCTTAAACCATGAGGAAAGTGAAATATGCCAACGTCTCCAAAATTCTGCAATATCTCTAGAAAAGTAAGGTAGTTTAAAGTTTGTCATTAGTTTGAAACCAAATAATTTGGCGCAACCAATAGCAATGTCTGAATAACCCGAGAAATCACCATAAATCTGAAATGTAAATAAAATAGCACCTAAAAAGAGTGTTTCGGGAGGGTATTGATCATAGTTTTCAAATATTTCATTCACATAAGGTGCACAGTTATCAGCAATTACAATTTTTTTAAATAATCCCCATAATATTTGCCGCATACCATCTTGAGCAAAGGGATAATGAAATTTCCTTGAATGTGTGAATTGAGGAACTAGGCTAGTTGCTCTTTCTATTGGGCCTGCAACTAGTTGCGGAAAAAAACTAACAAAAGCAGCAAAAGCTAATGGGTTATTAGTGGCTTTAATTTTTCCTTTATATACGTCAATTGTGTAGCTTAATGTTTGAAAAGTATAGAAAGAAATTCCTACTGGTAGAATAATGTTTAGATTATGTGAGTCTAAATTTTTTCCAAAAAGAGTAAAGGCTTGAACAAAGTTTTCAACGAAGAAGTCATAATATTTGAAAAAGCCTAATAGTCCTAAGTTTGTAATGAAGCTTATAGCAAGGAATGTTTTTTTAATATTTAACTTGTCATTGGAATTAATTGCTTTTGCAACTATAAAATCGATAAATGAGCTAAATACAATAAGACTTAAAAATCGATAATCCCACCAGCCATAAAAGATATAGCTAGTGATTATTAACCAGGTATTTTGAAGCTGACATTTTTTGCTGCCAATAAGCCAATAAATGCTCAATACAATAGGTAAAAATATCGCAAACTCAATTGAGTTAAACAGCATCTATATAGCTTATTTAATTATACGAAACTTAAGAATACAATAAATTGCTCTAAACCCATCTTTCCAATTGATTTTTTTGCCTTCATCATAAGTTCTTCCATGATATGAAATGCCCACTTCGTAGAATCGAACACCTTTTATTCGTGCTAATTTTGCAGTAATTTCTGGTTCAATTCCAAAAGCATTTTCAGTGATTTTTATGCTTTGAGCAAAATCAGTTCGAATTAACTTATAACATGTCTCCATGTCTGTTAAGTTAAGATTAGTCATCATATTTGATAAAAAAGTTAGAAACGCATTTCCTAGTGAATGCCAGAAGAATAAAATACGATGCGGATTTCCGCCCATAAATCTAGAGCCATAAACAACGTCTGCACCATTATTAATTACTGGATCTAAAAGTAAATTAAACTCTTCTGGGTTATATTCTAAATCGGCATCTTGAATTATAAGAAATTCGCCTTTGGCTTTTTGAATTGCTGTTTGTATTGCATGTCCTTTGCCACTGTTTTTTTTGTGGTCAATAAAGCAAATATTCATGCTATGGTTATCTGCAATATATCTTGAAATAATATCTGATGAGCTATCTTTTGATCCGTCATTTACAATGATGTACTCTTTTTCAATATCATTTTTTAATTGTATCGATTTAAGCTTGTCTAAAACTTGTACTATGGTTGCTTCCTCATTATAGACAGGAATAAGTATGGACAGCTTTTTGAAAGTTTGCATGTATAATCTAAGATTAAGAGACAAATATATTCAAAATATAAATCAGAATTTAAAAATTCTTTTGGCATTAATATTTGTATGTTCTACTATCCTTTCAAAAGAGCAATCAAAAATAGAACTCATTTTTTCAGCAACGAGCTTTATGTATGCAGGTTCATTACGTTTTCCCCGAAATGGAGCAGGGGTTAAATATGGTGCGTCAGTTTCAAGTACGAAGCCATCCAAAGCCATGTTTTTCATTTTTTTATCAAGACCGCCATTTTTAAACGTTAAAACGCCTCCAATGCCCATATAAAAATTTAAGTCTCGTACGCGTTTTGCGTCTTCTGTATTACCAGTAAAGCAATGAAAAATACCTTTTAGTCGTCCGTCTTGTTCTTCTTTAATAACGTCATATAGTTCTTCAAATGAGTCCCTACTGTGAAGTATCAAGGGCAAGTCCATTGCTTTTGCCCAGCCGGCCTGAACTCTTAAAGCATCAACCTGCTCTTTAAAATGAGATTTATCCCAATAAAGATCTAGGCCTGCTTCGCCAACACCAAAATATTTATGCTTATCAAATTGTTTTTCAATTTGGTCTAGTTCCTCTTTATAACTTGAGCTTATAGAACATGGATGTAGTCCCATAAGCGGCTTACATACTTCAGGGAAACTATCACAGCAATTATGTAGGGCATCAATAGTGCTAAGATCAATATTAGGGAGAAAACAGTGTTCTACACCATTTTCTAAGGCTCTAGTAATAACATCGTTACGGTCTGAATCAAACTCTTCTAAGAAAATATGGGTGTGAGTATCTACTAATGACATATATCTAGACTAATCGGTTCAAAAGTATAATTTAATCTTTGAAGTTGAGCTAAACATTTTGGTAGGCTGTACTTTAAGTTTTTTTCGGCCTTAAGATTGTCATGAAAAACAATAATACTGCCACCTTGAACATTGTTAACTACGTTATTAAGACATTTTTTATAAGAGACTTTGTTTGAAAAATCCCAGCTTAAGACATCCCACATTATAATTTTATAGCCAAGCTTTATAAGTTCTTTAGCCTGAGTATTGCGTATTTGACCATATGGAGGTCTCATTAGTTTTGATTGAACAATCTTATTGCATAGAGCAACATTCTCTAAGTATTTCGAGTTTTTAACATGCCAACCATTTAAGTGATTAAATGTATGGTTTCCTACAGCATGCCCTTCATCAATTATTCGTTTAAAAATGCTTGGGTTGTTTTTGACATTTTCACCAATACAGAAAAAAGTGGCTTTGGCATTAAAATCTTTTAGTGTGTCAAGCACCCATGGTGTTATTTCTGCTATTGGTCCATCGTCAAATGTCAGATAAAGACATTTTGGATGTTTAGATATCTTCCAATTATAACTTGGAAACAATTTATTAACGAATGTCGGCGTTTTAGCTAAATATATCATTAGTACTTATGCACATTAACTTCCTTAGAATTAAATCTTCTTTTTTATAATTTTGATGCAAAATAAACCAAATATGCGAAAGCTTGTATTTCAATTCCTTACTATCCTTCTTTTTATTTCTTGTGTTTCAAACAAGGAGTTTGCAAAGTTACAGAACGAACTTAAACAAAATGAAAAAGCTCAAGCTAGTCTAGCTGTAAAACTAACAGAGCTTATAAAAGAGAACACCAATAATAAGCAAGAATTGGCAGTGTTGAAACGAGCATATAAGAGATGGGCAAATGATTCTATAACAATTGCAGAAAGTCTTACAGAAGCCAATGAGGCATTAGATGCTTTGAGAAAGAGTAATCAAACATTGAAAGGTAATTATGAGGAGCTCTTAAATCATAGTGGTAGTCGTCATCAGAAACTAATTCGTCAATTAGGAGAAAAAGAGCAGCTTTTAAAACAACAGGAGTTAGCAGTTAATGATCAAAAGAATAAACTTGTTAATTTAGAAAAAACCCTTTCTCAAAGGGAAGCTCGAGTACAAGAATTGGAAGCTATTATTCAAAAGCAGGAAGAGAGCGTTGGCCAGCTTAAAGAAAAAATAACTTCAGCATTGATTGGCTTTGATGACTCAGAGCTTAGTGTAGAAGTCAAAGATGGTAAGGTTTATGTTTCTTTGTCAAATAAGCTTTTATTTAAATCAGGGAGCATTAGTGTTGATCCTAAAGGTGTTGAGGCCTTAAAAAAATTGGGGGCAGCTTTAAGTCAAAACAGTGATGTGAATATTTTAATCGAAGGCCATACAGATGCAGATCAATTTGCTGCTAAAAGTAGCATGAAGGACAATTGGGATCTAAGTGTTTTAAGGGCTACAAGTATTGTTCGTATACTTAGTAAGGAGGTGGCTCCAGAAAGAATTACCTGTGCAGGTCGTGGTGAGTACGTTCCGGTCGCATCTAATGAAACTGTAGAAGGAAAAAGTAAAAACCGAAGAACTGAAATTATCCTGACACCAGATTTAAGTGCTCTTTTTGAAATATTAGACGCTAATTAGAGTCTAAAGCATTCCTTTATACAAGGAAACTAAATGTTCCGTGGTCTTTTCACGATGGAATTGTTGTACATGCTTTAATCCCTTTTCAGCAAGTGTTGATTTTAAATTGGTGTTTTGACTTAGCTCAAGCATTTTTTCTGCCAAATCTTTATGGTCGCCAACCTTAGCATAAATAGCGCCTTCTCCAGCTGTTTCATTAAAGCAGGACCCTTCAGAAGTTATCACTGGAGTTCTACAGTAAAGGGATTCAATAATTGGAATTCCAAACCCTTCAAAAGAGGAAGGATACACAAAAATATCAGCTAGCTGATAGAGTGCAGGAAGGTCATCGTTGGGGATGCCATGAAAAATACTAATGCGATCCTGAAGCCCCAACTCTGATATTTGTTTATTAATAAGCTCAATGTATGTTTTTTGGCCATTTCCTGCAATTAAAAGTTGATGCTCACAATTATCTGAAATATTTTCAAATGCCTTAATTAAACTTGCAACATTTTTTCTTGCATTTAAGCTGCCAACATAGAAGAAAAACGGGTGGTTTAGGTTGTACTTAGAAATGATTTCATTTCTATATGCAACATTATTAAAATCGTAAAAAAGTGGGTCACAGCTTTGATAAATCACGCTAATTTTTGATTCCTTGATTTTAAAAAAGGATTCAATATCTGTTTTTGTTTGTTTGCTAATCGCAATAACATGATCTGCTCTTTCACAAGCAGCTTTAAATTTCTTTTTATAAAAATGGACATCAACTTTAGGATACCACTCAGGGTGCCGCATAAATATTAAATCATGAATACTTACAATTTTGGCGATGTTTTTTGGAAGATTTGAAGGTAATTCATTCGAAAGGCCATGGTATAACTCAATGCCTTCCCTTTTAAAGCTCATTGGTATAGCATAAGAGCGCCATAAAGCACTAAGTGCCTTTGGCCATAATAAAGGTGGTTGTATTTGTTTTAGGTTTGAATTGTGCTTTAACTCTCTGTGCAAGTGCAAGCTCTTATGGGCAGGTGTATATAAAACATAATTATTCTCTGAATAGAAGTGTATTAGGTTTTTAATAATACCTCGGCTATAGTTGCCTAATCCAGTATTATTGTGAAAAGCTCTTTTTGCATCGAAACCTATGATCATTTCATTGTATATTTGCCCTAAAATTAAGGCTTAAATAATAAAAATGTCAATCCAAAAACTAAAGACTTATTTTTCCAAGGCAGATATTGTTTTAAAGTTAATATATGTCAACACAGGGGTATTTTTGTTGTTTTGGTTAATTAATAGCTTAGGCATTCTATTTAACATGGGAGATGTTAGCCCATTTGTAAATGAACATTTGGCAGTATCTGAAGAGCCCGCAGTTTTATTATTGAATCCTTGGAGCCTCATTACTTATCAGTTTTTGCATGCTGGATTGTTTCATATTTTTTGGAATATGTATATACTATATGTTTTTGGACGCATTGCGCTAGATCTATTAAAGCCTTCAAATTTGCTTTGTTTGTATCTTTTGTCAGGTATATCTGGCGCTGTATTTTTTGTTTTGGCATATAATACTTTTCCGCTTTTTAGTAATGAAAGTGGGCACATGGTTGGCGCTTCTGCAGCAGTTATGGGTGTTTTAGCAGCAACAGCTACATACTTTCCTAATATTGAAATGCCCTTATTGCTATTTGGTCGCGTAAGACTTAAGTGGATTGCATTGGGTATACTCGTTTTAAGTTCTTTAAATATAACAGGCTCAAATGCAGGAGGAAGTTTTTCTCATTGGGGCGGTGCTTTATTTGGGTTTTGGGTTGCACAACAATTGAAAAAAGGATATAATCCATTGCAAAGAATGGTTGATTTTTTTACTGCCTTGAAGTCATGGTTCTATAAGCCTAAGCAATCAAGCGTAAAGGTGCATTATCGATCTAAAAAACGCCAGGAAGAGAGCACAAAAAAAGCGCCATCTGTAGATAGCCAAGAAAAGCTAGATGCTATTTTAGACAAGATATCTAAATCTGGATATGATAGTTTAACCAAAAGTGAAAAGGATTTTTTATTTAGCATCAAGGAGGATTAATGTGGCTTAGACGAAATCTTAAATTTAGTCTCATAGTAGGAAACTTATTTCTTGCCTTCTTTATGGTGCTATGTTTTTTAGTGCCATTCATTGATCCTAGAGTGTATTGGCCAATTTCTTTTTTAGGGTTAGCTTATCCATATTTGTTTTTATTCTGTGTTGGATTTTTTGCATTTTGGGTAATATTAAGAAAGTGGTACTTTTTAATATCTCTAGTTACAATTATACTAGGCTGGACATATAGTGAGAGAACCTTTAACTGGCATTTTGAAGATGTATTAAAGGAGGAAAAAAGTATTAAGATTTTAAGCTATAATGTGCGCAACTTTGATTTCTACAATTGGCGTGAACGAACTCAATCAAAGGATAAGTTTTTTAAGCTTTTCAAACGGGAAGATGCAGATATACTTTGCTTTCAAGAATTTTTTCATTTGGAGGATAGCACATCAGAACTAGAGTATGTGGATTCATTAAGTCAGCGTTTGGGCTATCAACATTATTATTTTCACACGCGTGTACACTCCTTTAATCAGCGTTATGGTATGGCGATTTTTAGTAAATATCCAATAGTAAACAATGCTAAAATGGATTTTAAAACTAGAGCAAAAAATGGCTGTATTTATGCAGATATAACAATAGGCGATAGTTTGTTGAGGGTTTATAATGTCCATTTTCAGAGCATACAATTTTCACATGATGACTATGCTTACTTTGAGAGTAATGAAAAGGATGTTAAAGGAATGAAAACTATTTTCAAGAAGCTTAAAAAGGCCTTTATGAAGAGAGCAGATCAGGCTGATTTTTTAGCAAAGCACTTAAGTCTCAACTATGGTAAGGTTGTTCTATGCGGTGATTTTAATGATACGCCAATGTCATACTCTTATGAACGAATCAAGCAAAGTCGAAGATTTAAGGATGCCTTTGTTGAAGTAGGAAATGGCTTTGGCTCTACCTACGTTGGCGCCTTTCCTTTTATGCGTATAGATCATTTTTTTGTGGACGATAATCTAGAGTTAAAGAGCTTTAAAGTTCTTGAGGAAAAATATTCAGATCATTATCCCATTATTTGTGAAATAGTGATCTGATTTTTACTAGAAAAAAAACCTACTTTTGCAACATGTCATTTTCAGATATATACATTTATAATACTTTAAGTGGAAAAAAGGAGCGTTTTGAACCAATAAACCCAGGAAAAGTAGGGCTTTATGTTTGTGGGCCAACGGTTTATGGAGACCCACACCTAGGTCATGCTAGGCCAGCTGTTTGTTTTGATGTGGTTTTTCGTTTTTTGAAATATTTGGGTTACCAAGTGCGCTACGTTCGCAATGTTACTGATGTAGGCCATCTTGAAAATGACGCAGATGATGGTGAAGATAAAATTGCAAAAAAAGCCCGCCTAGAAGCTTTAGAGCCAATGGAGGTAGCTAAGTATTATACCGATCGCTATCATCAATCGATGAAAGCATTGAATACACTGAACCCTAGTATCGAGCCATTAGCTTCGGGCCATATTATTGAGCAAATAGAGATGGCTAAGGCAATATTGGATCAGGGTTTAGCTTATGAAGTTAATGGTTCTGTATATTTTGATGTAAATAAGTATAATGAGGATCATAATTATGGAAAGCTGTCAGGAAGAAAGTTAGAAGATTTAATGGAGGGTAGTCGTAGCTTAACAGCTCAAGATGAAAAGCGTAATGCTCAAGATTTTGCCTTATGGAAGAAAGCTGGTCCAAAACACATCATGCGTTGGCCTTCGCCATGGGGAGAGGGTTTTCCGGGATGGCACATAGAATGCTCTGCAATGAGTACTAAGTATTTAGGTGAGCAATTTGACATTCATGGTGGAGGTATGGACTTGAAATTTCCGCATCACGAGTGTGAAATTGCGCAAGCCGTTGGTGCAGGAGGAAAGGAGCCGGTTAATTATTGGATGCATAACAATATGATTACCATAAATGGGCAAAAGATGGGTAAGTCATTAGGTAATTTTATTAATCTGGATGCCTTTTTCACAGGTGAGCACCCACTCTTAGAGCAAGCCTATGATCCAATGACTGTTCGCTTTTTTATGTTACAGACTCATTACAGAAGTGTGATTGATTTTTCAAATCATGCTTTGCAGGCAGCACAAAAAGGCTTAGATAAGATTATGAATGCGGCAGCTCTTTTAGGTCAATTAAGCTCCTCGGCAAAGACTTCCAAAGATGAAGAATTAGCTGGCAATATTAATACGCTACAGAAGAAGTGTATAGAAAGTCTATGTGATGATTTTAACACCCCGCAGGCACTGGCAAGGCTTTTTGAAATGTCTAGCCTGATTAATGCCTTTTATAATAAGCAAGCGGATGTTAATTCTATCTCTAATCAAGTTTTAAAGTCGTTAAAAGAATTTTATTACGTCATTGTAAACGATGTTTTTGGTTTGCAGGCAGCACAAGTAGAGTCAAATGATGTATTAGGCGATGTTGTTGAAATCTTGATTAATCTTCGTAAAGTAGCTCGACAAAACAAGAATTTTGCGCTTTCTGATCAGATTAGAGATGAGCTTAAGTCAAGAGGGGTTCAATTAAAAGATGAAAAAGATGGAAAGACAAGCTGGTCTTTGTTGTCTTAGTTTATGCTTGCTTTTGTTGTTTTTGTCTTGTGACAGCACACCAAAAGTTAAAGTTAGAAAACAAAGTAAAATAGAAATTCCGCCCTTTAGGTTTAATGCAGATAGTGCATTTTTATTTATAGAAAATCAACTTGCTTTTGGACCTAGAGTGCCAAACTCGATTGGCCATAAAAAGTGTGCACAGTGGATAGTTAGAAAGTTAAAATCTTATGGGGCAAAAGTTACTGAGCAAAAGGCAGATTTAATGGCTTATGATGGTAAAGTCTTGAAGTCGGTTAATATAATTGCTAGCTTTAATCCTAAAGCCAAAAAGCGGCTCTTTCTTTGTGCACATTGGGACACAAGACCTATTGCAGATCAAGACAATACAAATCAAGATTTACCGATACCGGGAGCCAACGATGGAGGAAGTGGAGTAGCGATACTTTTAGAAATTGCACGGCAATTACAAAAGGATAGTGTTGAATATGGAGTAGATCTTATCTTTTTTGACGCTGAAGATTATGGTGCCCCTAGAAGTCATCCCAAAGCAGGCACATCAGATACCTGGTGTCTTGGATCACAATATTGGTCTAAGCATCCACATAGAGCAGGTTATAATCCTAAATATGGTATTCTGATTGATATGGTTGGTGCAAAAGGGGCAACCTTTGCTATGGAAGGTAACTCTATGAGCTATGCAGGTTCTATCATGAAACGTACATGGCAGATTGCACATCAATTAGGGCACTCTCAATATTTTATCTATGACAAAGTTGCTCCAATTATAGATGATCATCTATTCATTAATCAAATGGCAAATTTTCCATGTATTGATATCGTACATTATGACCCAATGGCAAAAAACAGCTTTGGAGATTATTGGCATACCCATGACGATAATATTGAAGTGATTGATAAACAAACATTAGATGCGGTTGGACAAACGCTAATGGGGGTTATCAAAAGTGAGGGTTTGAACTAGTAGAGAACCACATTTTTAAGTACTTTCGTGCTTCAATTTATTTAAAGATGGAAGTAAGAGTACGATTTGCACCAAGCCCAACAGGCCCATTACACATTGGAGGCGTAAGAACAGCCTTATATAATTACTTGTTTGCACGACAAAATGGAGGAAAGATGCTTCTTCGTATTGAAGATACAGATCAGACACGTTATGTTAAAGGTGCTGAGGAATACATTATTAAATCTTTACAGTGGTGTGGTATTGAGATAGATGAGGGCATTCCAGTTGGTGGTCCATATGGTCCATATCGCCAGTCAGATAGAAAAGCCATTTATAAAGAATATGCTGAGCAATTAGTCTCTAATGGATATGCATATTATGCATTTGATACTGCAGAAGAGCTTGATGAGATGCGGCGGAAAATGAAAGTACAGGGAGTACCTAACCCGCAATATAATTCCATTAGTCGTCAGTACATGAAGAACTCATTATCATTGTCTGAGGATGAAGTTCAAAAACGTATGGAGGCAGGAGAGTCCTATGTTATTCGAATAAAAATGCCCCGTAATGAAGAAGTAAAAATTAATGATATTATAAGAAAGTGGGTTGTTGTAAATAGTGCTCAATTAGACGATAAAGTCTTGTTTAAGTCAGATGGTATGCCAACATATCATTTGGCTAATGTGGTAGACGACTATCTTATGAAAATCACCCATGTTATAAGAGGAGAAGAATGGTTGCCTTCAACACCATTACATGTTTTATTGTATAAGTACTTGGGATGGGAAGAAAGTATGCCGCAATTTGCTCACTTACCATTACTGCTAAGACCCGATGGAAATGGAAAGCTTAGTAAGCGAGATGGAGATATGATGGGCTTTCCTGTTTACCCAATGGAATGGAAAGACCCTAAAACAGGAGATGTTAGCTCTGGTTATGAGAGTGTAGGTTTTTTAGATACTTCGTTTATCAATATGCTGTCATTTTTAGGTTGGCACCCAAGTGATAATAAGGAAATCTTCAGCATGGATGAATTGATACAGTCCTTTAGCCTCGAGCGTGTTTCAAAAGCGGGTGCTAAGTTTGATTATGAAAAAGCCAAATGGTTTAATCAACAACATATTCTTCAATTAGAAGAAGGGGTGCTTCTTGAAAATTTAAAAACACAAATTCAAGGTCAGGCGCATGCTTATAACGATAATGATTTGCTAAAAATTTGTTCCTTATTAAAGGAGCGTATTCAGTTTATCAGTGAATTGTCGAATGAAGCAAGCTATTTCTTTAAGTCCCCTGAAAACTATCCAGAAAAAATGCTTAGAAAAAAATGTTCAGCTGAGGGTTTGGCTTTTCTTGCAAAAATTAACGAGTCTGTAAGCCTAATGAGTGATTTCAGTGGTAATGCATTACATACGCTATTTAATTCTACAATGGAAGCTGAAGGTTTGAAAATGGGTCAGGTAATGCCACTTTTAAGAATGGCACTCTCGGGTACTATGAGTGGTCCACCAGTATTTGATATTGCAGATGTTTTGGGTAAAGAAAGTGTTCAAGAAAGACTAAAGTTAGCTTTGGAGCGATTCCCAACGTATGCTTAGCTTTAATTACTAGGTCTTTGGGTAGAGAAATAAAAAAAGCCCTTTAAGTAAGCTTGTTTTTTCCAAAATCACTTAAAGGGCTATTAGTATGATTTATATATCTAATTCCCCTTATACCATTTCACCTTTCCTGTATATTGCCGTTTTGGTAACCATATCATGAATAGAAAGCTTGCTGCCTCCAAGGACCAAGAAACATCCTACAAAAATAACAAGTCCGCCAATAGAGCCAATTGTAGCAATTGCATCCACACCAACTAATGCTGCTAATAGTGTACATATGCCATTGATGCTTTTTAAACAAGCTCTGCCCATCATTTTACCAATATCTGCTGTAGAGCCATCTTGATTGCCCACTTTTATACCAAGTATCATTTTACCTATAGTTTGTCCTATTACCCCTTCTAAAAGCATGTTTAAAAATCCAAGAATAATAGTCCCGCCTACAAAGCCAAACATGCCACCCAAAACTGCACCCATACCTAAATCTTCCATTCCTGGTATTGCAGATAATTGCGACCCTAAGATTAATTCGCCAAGCCCAGCTCCTGCAAAGGGGCCAATAACAGAGCCTAATATTCCAACGGTTAGGCCATCTAATAGATAGGCACCAAGCCGCCTTCCAAAACCAATTCTTTGAATACTTTGTGTTCCTTCATTTTCCATAATCAATAATTTTAAGGTGATTTATTAAGGAGTAATATACGCAAAAGGAAATAAATGGTTTCTTTTTATAATATGTAGACAATGTCAGTTGCCTAATTATACAGTCGTTTATTGGAAAGGAAAAAGGAATCACCCTTTTTTAAAAAGGCGTATGTCTTTTTCAAAAGATTTGGCCTCATTCATTACAGATTCCATATCTATTGAAGTGAAAATACGTTTTTCCATTATTGAATTGCCTTTGATAAAAACGGAGTCAACCTCAGAGCCATTCATGGCATAAATTATATGAGAATATGGATTGTAGAAAGGGGTTAATTGTGGTTGGTCTAAATCAATAAGGATAAAGTCAGCGTCTTTGCCAACCTCTAAAGAACCACAAACATTACTTAGTCCTAATATATCTGCGCCCCATAAAGTTCCTATACTGACAGTTGTTTTAGCATCTAACGCAGTTGGATTCATGGTGTCCACTTTTTGAAGTTTTGATGCAAAATCCATTTCTTCAAACATGTTCAAGTTGTTGTTGCTTGCACATCCGTCCGTTCCAATTCCAACTCTTGCGCCTTTTTGTATTAAGTCAAAGATAGGAGCAATACCACTTGATATTTTCATATTGCTCTGTGGGTTATGAGATACACCCATACCTTTTTCAACGATAATTTGTCGATCTTCTTCCGTCAAATGGACACAGTGTGCTGCTATAGAATTTCTATCAATAATGCCTAAACTATCTAAATAAGCAGTAGGCGTAAGGCCAAATTTTTCCCTACATTGCTCTACTTCATTTTGCGATTCAGAAAGGTGAATATGAAATAAGCAATTTAAAGCATTTGCTCTTGATTTTGCTTCTTTCAAAACTCCTTTATCACAAGAATATGGTGCATGTGGTGAAAAGGCTACAGAAATTAAATCTTCATTTCCCCATTTTTCTACTAAATATGCCATGTGATCCAATGCATCCCCAGGGGACTTCATAGAAGGTGTCGGGAAGTCAATAATTCCTTCTCCTATAATGGCACGCATTCCGTATTCTTTTGCAATGGCACCTACCTCTTCTGCAAAAAAGTACATATCGCAAAAGGTAGTAGTGCCTGATCTTAACATTTCAATAAGAGAGAGCCTTGTGCCAACATTTACAGACTCTTTTGTTCCAAATTTAGCTTCAAGAGGCCAAATATGTTCATTGAGCCAGGTCATTAATGGAAGATCATCTGCCACCCCTCTATAAATAGACATGCCTGCATGTGTATGCGTATTTACTAAACCAGGCATACATAGTTTGTTGTAGCCGTCAATAACTCTATCGGCTTCTATATGTGTAAAGTCATTATTATGTCCTGCTCCGATGATTTTGCCATTGGATACTAACAAACAACCATCTTCATAATAATGATAGTCTTTATCCATGCAAAGGAGCTTAACTCCTTTTATTTTAAGGTCGGCTTTATTTTGCGTCACTTTCATTTTGGTTTAAGTGCTG
>CAJXBJ010000044.1 GCA_913050195.1 uncultured Saprospirales bacterium | reverse complement strand
AAACATGAGCCATCGTCTTTTTTGGCATCTGGACTATAGTTAACAGAATTAGGATCTGTGCAACCTGGGGTGCGCTGACACGAAACAAAAATCATAGTTAATGCAGCGAATAAACCCAAAATACTTAGCTTTCTCATTTTATTATTTTTTAGTTATACACTAAAGGTAAGAGAAGTTTCTCAAATAGAATAATGCAAGATTTAAGCTTTTTCGAAATATTTAACCTATAAATACACATCAGGCCCCTTCATTGAAGGAGCCCAATATGCCTTTGGTATAGGAACAATTTGTATGTTCATTAAGTAATACCATAAATATTAAAAAGTAACCCTCTTTTCAGAAAAAAATCAAATTATTTGGTTAAAAAGAGCCGACAATGTACCTGTTAAAGCTCTTCTAGTATAGTTTTCTATTTTCTTACCATGGCATAGGCCATCCCCTTTTTCCCACGCAGCAAAAACCTCATTAATACGCCTCTTTATCGCTTCTTTGTTATCAAAAGAACAAACTTCACCCATTTGGGTTTCCTTTAAAATACGACAGACATCGCTTTCTTTTAACCCAAGTGCCAAAATCGGCTTCTTAGCATTCAAATATTCAAAAAGCTTCCCTGGTAAATGCCCGTTAGCAATTGGGGTATCATTTAATAAAAGTAAATGCATCGCACTGCTTTCATACGCTTTAAGGACCTCTGAATGTGACAAATAACCTAAATAGTTGAAACAGACTTTAAGATTTGAGTACGACCTTATTTGATCTATAACTGCTTGATCAACTACACCTGCGAAACTTAAAAGCAAGGCTTTTTTAAATCTCTCGTTTTCTTCACAAAGCTCATTCAATGCTTCCCAAAGTGCCTTTGATGAACGAAAAGCGTTCAACAAGCCAAAGTGCCCTACAACAAATCTGTTGGTTTTATTATGACTTGTGTTTTTAAAGTCTTCTTCATCATATCCATTTGTCACAAAAGCTGTTTTTCGAGCACCTAATCTTTTAAAATCTTGTTCCCAATAATGTGATACAGTCAAACATAAATCAGCATTTTGCAAAACCTCTTTTTCCATCTGCAAATGCTTTCTTTGTGCACGTTTACCCATTTTATATTCATCGAAAAAATCCAATTTAGACCAAGGATCTCTAAAGTCTGCAACCCATTTGACTTTAATCGCTTTTTTTAACTCTAAACCAATCAAATGCATACTATGAGGTGGACCCGTAGTAACAATAAGATCTATTTCTTCTTGTACAATATATTTTTTTAAATAGCGCACAGAAGGCTTAACCCACCAAACTCTTGGATCTGGTATAAAAAGGTTGCCCCTAACCCATAAAGAGAACTGCTGTTTTAGCGATTTCTTTTGGCTTACTATACCTGTGTTCTGAACTTCTTTACCCCCCCAAATACGCCCCAAGGCATAAGGCTCTAAAATCGGTTTCTTAAGTACCTTTAAATTTGCGCTTATGTCTTTCAGCAATTCCCCATCTTGAATAGACATATCAGGGTTTTCAGGAGTATAAATTATTGGCTCCCATTGAAATTCTGGTAAATACTTAGCAAACTTCAACCAGCGCTGCACCCCACTTCCTCCAGTCGGCGGCCAATAATAGGTGATTATAAGTACTTTTTTCATGCTTACTCTTTAGTAAGACTTATCTTTTTTAAACCAAAAAAAGCAGCACTAAACAGTAAAATTAAAGATAACAAAGAGCTTGCAAGTGCTATTTTTTCACCAACATAATAAGACGCTGGCTCGAACCTAAACTCAAGCTCATGTTTACCTTCGGGTAATTCCATTGCACGTAATACATAGTTAGCCCTTATGTGTGGCGCATATTCACCATCAATATAAGCCTTCCAATCCTTATTGCCTTTATAATAAATTTCTGAAAATACTGCCATTGTTGAAGCTGCGCATTGGTAAGTATACCTTAGTCTATTAGGCGTATTTTCTATTAATTGTATCGATGCTAAGGAATCTGCGATTTTCCAATTTTTACTGACACCTTCTTCAAATTCTTGATTAAGAATCACCGTTTTTGATAAATCTGTTTTTGATAACGCCCCCATTTCCTCTTTCGCAGAACTGACCCATTCTATGCTATCCACAAACCAAGCATTTCCATAAGCTCTTGGGTTCTTTTGAATCTGCCTTTGTCGATTTTGTTTATTTTCAACAATAACATATTTAGCATTCAACATATTAATAACCTCAGGATTCATTTTAGACAATTGATGTTCTATTAAATCTTGATATCTAATTAACTTAGCAGCATGATAACCTCCTACTGATTGATGATGGTAGGAGGTCAAAGTCTCATTAAAGGTATTTGACGCCAAGTTAAGTACTCTATAGCTAAGGTCAGGATCTTTTTTAATGCTCTGATCTATTCCTGTCTCTTTAAAGTATTGGCTTTCATATTTTCGTTTTGACTCAAAGTTATCTTTATTCAAATAGTCCTTTCCCTCTACCCATAAATCTAATAAACAAAGCATACTTAATGCTAATATTGCATGCGTGTGTCTTAATTTTTCTTTAAGAATAAGCCATATTATCACAGCTGTAATCAGAGCGATTAGTCCAAATGAAATTAAATTCGTCTTATACATAGCATACCTATCCAGAACTAAAGCATCCATTATACTTTGGCCCTTGAAGGCCTTATCAAAATAGGCCCTCATTTGAGCATCATTACTTCCTGGCTCTAAGTTTTGAAAATCTGAAAACACGCCTAATAAAAATGCAAGCACCAAAAAGCCTAAAACCGCGATACCTGCTTTTTTAAGCTTAGGCAACAAGTCTAAGCTGGCCCTCTGCTTAAAAATTTCATTTAAACCCAATAATCCAAGCATAGGCATAGTACATTGAGCTATTATTAAGGCCATAGCCGGGGTTCTAAACTTATTATACATTGGAAAATAATTAAAAAACAAGTCATTAAACCAATCCATGTTTTTACCATAGGACAATGAAATTGACAGTATTGTAATAATGATCAAGGGCCAACGCAAAGGTCCCGAATAAACAAACACGCCAACTATAAATAAAACTATAACAACTATTCCAAAGTAAACTGGTCCTGAGGTAAAGGGCTGAGCTCCCCAGTATGTATTAATACTCCCAATAAATGGTTTCAACTGTTGTGGAGGAACGCCTATTCTCTTAAGCTTTTTATAAGTTTCTGACTTAGTACTTAATCCACCACCAGAAGCACCTCCCGCATATTTTGGGAAAGCTAAGGTAAGCGCCTCCATTACTCCATAGCTCCATGATTGTGCATAATCTTTATCTAGCCCTCCACTTCTAGACTCATCTTCACCTAGTTTCAATTCCGACTTTCCGCCCCTGATGGTTTCCTTTGCGTAATCATAAGTTGTCCAAAGCTTTGTTACATTGGGGCCTAGTGCTAAAACACCCGCTAGTGCAATTACCCCAACAGCTTTTGCAAAAGAGCTATAATCTTTTTTTTGAATTGCATTAACAAAGTGCCATATCGCCAATACTAATCCCATTAAAAATGCATAATAAGTAACTTGAAAGTGATTTGCTTTAATATTCAAACCTAAACCAATAAGTGTAAGAATAAAACCAATCCAATACTTACCTTTAAAGCATAACAAACTGCCTACAAAAACCATAGGCAAGTAGGCCATTGCAATAAGCTTTGTATTATGTCCTGCTTCTAATATCACAATAGAATATGTAGAAAAACCATAGGCAATTGAACCAAGCACACTTAAACCCGGCGATAAACCTAAACATAACATCGCAATGTAAAAGCCTAATAAACCAATAAACAACAAAGAGATTGGCCTTGGAACACCTAGATTTAGGGTTTGATGTAAATAATAATAAAGATTATATTCTGACAGCATTCTAATCTGAAAAGCAGGCATACCACTGAATAAACCATTAGTCCACAAAGCTGTTTCACCTGTAGCTTTTTTGTAATCATCAATTGATTTTGCAGCACCTTTATACTGAGTAATATCACCCTGTTTTAGTTGTTTCCCAGTCATAGCTGGCTGTAAAAATCCTACACTTAGTATAAGAAAGCAACCCAACGCTAAAAGATGGGGAACTATATGTTCTTTAAAATTTAATAACCTTAACATAATATATTTAGAATTTTTCTTCTCGAATTAGTTTTCCATTAGCATCATAATGCTTCCAGATTCCTACTTTTTGATTGTTCCTATAATTCCCTTCAGAAATAAGTTTTGATTTATTAAGTAAGCGCTGAGGCCCATTCAAAACACCTTTTTTATAGGTCGACGACATAATTAACTCAGCCTGCTCATTAAACCACTGTGTAAGCCCATCTCGCTTACCCAATGAGTAATTACCTTTTTCTTGAATCGCACCTGTTTCATAATAAATACTAAAGGGGCCTTCCAATTGCCCTCCAACATAATTTTCTTCGGATTTAATACCTCCGTGCTTACGGTAATAAATACGTTTGCCATGTAACTTTCCATGCACATAGTTTTCTTCACTAGCCAAATGGCCTCCATAATCTATACTATATACAGATCCATGATATACGCCCTTAGAATATTCAGCTAATTGGGCAAGATGATTAATGTTTTTAATATTATAATAAGTCTTCCACAAGCCTTCTTGTCGACCAAAACTATAATTCCCTTGAGATATCTTATCCTCTAAACTCTCAATCCAAAAGCCCTCTTTCTGTCCATCCACATTAAATTGATTAGTTTCTTTCTGCCCAAAAGCACAAAAAGCAATTAAACTTAAGGCAAGACTTAACAAGTTGTGCATAAGATTGGTTTTCAAGGGTCTAAAAATAAAAAAAAGCGGCTAATAAAGCATTTGCAAAACGACAATCCAATTTTTGTATAAAAGAAAGCGCATTTAATCACACCCTTTCATTAGCATTATTATATAACGCACATGTAAAACACTAGCGTTAAAAGTTTAAAAGCCCGCTTGAAACAAGCTAAAATTTAGAAAGCATGGACATTTCTTAATAAATAAAACAGGACTAATCAAATCTTTATATATGGCTAGACTTTTTATATAAAAGATCTATAGAATAAGGGTCGTATAACATCCTTTATTGTGGTGAAGAATATAAAAGTTTCAATTAAGGACTTTTTTCCCTATCTTTACAATGTTTCATAATTGACAGGTTTTTGAGTTAACATTAAGCCGCCCGGGAGGCGGCTTTTTTTATTGCCCTTACTCTTCTCCTATATCTTCATTCCACAAATCAGGATTGTTATTAATGAATGACTTCATTATGTCAATGCAGTCTGGATGAGCCAAGTCCAGCACTTCAACTCCATGAGACTCCATAAAGCTTCTAGCTCCAGTAAAGTTTGCGGACTCCCCAACCACAACTTTTTTTATTCCAAACTGCACTACTGCACCTGCACATAGATAGCAAGGCATTAAGGTTGAATACAAAATAGTATTTTTATACGAGCTGATACGTCCAGCATTTTTCAGACAATCAATTTCTGCATGCGCCATTGGATCTTTATTCTGCACCCTTTGATTGTGCCCCTTACCAATCACCTTTCCGTTCTCCACTAATACAGATCCAATTGGAATCCCACCTTCATTTCTGCCTTTAATGGCCATATCAATAGCTATCTGCATAAACTCATCCATGATATATATCAGTTAAATGATATATTACCAACCCCAGGCACATATATTAATGCTGGACTTTCTACCCTTCCAATTTTATAAGAATAATATATTGCATCACGCAATAATGGCTGAAAACCGCCCGTTTTTTCTAAAGGCATCAACTCCTGAAGCGCACTAAGACTCAATGGCTCCATCTCGAAATTTTGTTTTTTATTTTCTTGGTTCATAATATTTGATTTAGGTTAACGTATGGAAGTTCCATAATTTAAAAGTATTCTAAAAGGTCAATTATTTCATTTTTCAATAATAACAAGGACAAAACACTTTTTATTATTATTTTTTTTATGTGTTTGTTGCTCTTTTTGTGTTGATTATGCGGGTTTTGGCAGATTTTAACTTCCGAGTATTTTGCTTGTCTTAAAAAAAAGTCAATCTAATAGCTATCCACAGAATTGTAAACATTGATCTATTTTATTGGGTTTCTACCAAATAACTTAAAGCTTATTTTTAACCTAGAACCAATTACTTTAAAAATAGTTTTTCTATGGCTAGAACCAACGACTTATTTTTATTAATTAAGTCACTTAAAAAATCAGAAAAAAGGTACTTTAAACTCAATGCAAAGTCCTTTACATCAAAGTCAAACTACTATCTAAAACTTTTTGACCTAATAGACAAGCAAGAAGAATATGATGAAGAAAGGCTACTCTTTTACTTTAAAAGGAAAAGCATAAGACTTGATTTTCCCTCTCTAAAGGTTTATCTGTATGATCTAATTCTTCGTTGCTTAAGAAACTATTACAGCGAAAATGACAAATATCAAAAGTGTCTCAATCTTTTAAGTAATGCCTTATTACTCAAAGAGCGAAACTTAGAATTAATGGCTAATAAAATGTTCAAAAAGGCATTGAAGCTCGCTTCTGATAATATGTTCTTAAAACTAAAAGCTTTGATTGAAGAAAACATAAGTGACAAAGTGAGCATTGAAAAAGCCTTTATTGGAAAAGCTGAATTAAATCACCCTAAAATCAACGCAGAGTCAAACAAAATGGGGCTCCTTGGAGAATTTGACAGCATGGAAACTTTTAATACAAAAATCAGTGAATACTTGCCCAAAAAATACAAAAAGCCTAAACCAAGACTATTTGAGGTTATGGAGCGAAATTGCCTAAAATCCATTTATGCTGCGGAACAACTGGAAAGTTTAAAAAATCTTGATAAACTCATTGATGTGTATGGGCACATGGAAAATTTAAAGCCACGCATCATAAACTTAGAGCTAACCTATGCTATTCGCTTTAAGAAATTTGAAAAACTAAGTGAGTGGATTAAACATGGGCCAAAAGATTATAACTTTAAGTTTAAATCCATCACCGCATTGCTTTATTGTAAACAATATGATTCAGCACTAAGCATATTGGAAAGTCTAAATCGAAATCCTGAGATTAAACTGTACAGCACACAAAATTCGATATTGAGTTTATTTAAAGTCTATTTACTATATAAAAGCCAACAAACACAAGAATTTAAAAAGGCTTTGGTTGAGGCTTACCTCTTTATTAAAGGTTATGAAGGACGCTCCAAAACAGAAGATTGCTATATGCATGGCTTAAAAGGACTTATCAGAGCATCATCGCAAAAAGATTTAATAAAGAATATATTTAAAACCATTTATGAACTTCAAATATTAAAAATTGATCGACTAGAAAAGGATGTTTTTCTTTTATTTGATTTTATAGACTTACTTCAAGATGAACTAGAGATAATAAAATTACAATCTAAACTCTTTTAAAGTTGGTCTTTTAAGATCTTTAGTTGATCGTTCAGTTCTATTATATACAAATTCAACTCCTCTATTTTTTTTAGCAACAAAACATTCATCTCAGATTGGGTTAATCTCTGGGTGTTTATCTCAGACTTAGAAGGCACATCTGGAAGATGCCTCTCTTTATTAATATAGGCATGTAATTGATCTATTGTTAGTAGCTCATAATTTTCATCAAAGACATAGTCAGGCCAGTTTGATGAGTTACTTACTTCCAAATCTGAACACCTTATTTTTCCCAATACAGCTAAAGCACAATTCTCTGGGATAAAATCTCCACCAATCACTAGCCTATCATGGCGAACATCACCAGAAACATTAAGCATAAAGCCATTTGTCTTCACTGTGCCTATCCCAACTTCGCCAACTGTATTTAAGCCATTAGATGGACCAATGTAAAGAGTAGGAAGATTACTGTTAAAGCCAACCATTAAAGAATATGGGCTTGTGTTAGTAAGCTTTAAGTGTGATGGGTTTGAACCCAAGGTCAAATTATTTTTTTCAGCACTTATACATTGACCAAACACTTTAAATTCATTAAAAAATATAATAAGCAGAATGGGCAATAATTTCATATAACAATATTAATATTTAATTTTATTTTATTTGTATATTATTAATATTTAATGCAACTAGAGATAATTGCGTATCTTTGAGCCATGAAACAACTATCTATTACTTTTATCTTTGGTCTTTTATTCAATTTACATGCTCAAATTAGCATTGACAGCTCTTCACTACCTAATGTTGGCTATGAAGTTCAAATTGCTATTGACTCGTTTGAATTACCTATTTCAACGACAGCAGACTTAACAAATGCGCAAAATTGGAACTTTACCCATCTTTGGCCTATGAGAACAGATAGTCTTAAGTATGTCAATCCAAATAATACGCCCTATGCCACTGCGATTGGAAACCTCTCTTCTGACTTTGCCTTAGGGATGTCCGGAGATTTTATGAACAACCTAGTATCAGATCCGTTTTTATATTTCGAAAAAAACACTTCTGGCGTCTATGCTGTTGCTATGGTTGCGTCACTAATGGGGTTTAATATTGTTTTAAATGCTACAGATAAAGAACTGTATGCCCCAACACCTTTAAGTATTGGAACTAATTATGTAGATACTGGCAGGTATGAAGTTAACTTAAACAATCCTCCCTATACTGTTGACGGTAGTGATACTACAGTCATTCATTACACTTATAAAAGCTTCAAGGTAGATGGTTTTGGTTCTTTAGATCTCAGCCAAGGAAACTTTCCAGTAATAAGACTAAAAGAGGAAATTACAACCATTGACTCATTATACATCATTACTGCTTTAGGACCAATGGGTAGTGAGATTGGTCAAACAACAGAGTCTCGTTATAATTTCATCACAAATAATGCATTATACAAACACCCTCTAGCCACCTATTTTTTAGACGAAAATGATAGTGTTCGCTATGCTACTTGGGTTTGGGATGGAAGTTTTCCAAACACCTCTATTGAGGAAGATAAGATGTTATCCTTTCAGTTATATCCCAATCCTTCAAGTAAGTATATAGATATCCAAAATGTAGAAAATATTCAAGGTCAACCTTATTTTATAATGGACATCGAAACAAGACTTGTTAGTAATGGAAGGCTAAACTCAAACTCTATAGATATTAGTCAACTAGAAAACGGCATTTACTTTCTAGCAGTAGAAAACAAGAATGGGGGATGGTGTTCTCGCAGATTTGTTAAGAATTAAGCAATTATTCTTCTATCAATTTCTTAATGCGGCTTATCTGCAAAAGATGGTGCTTTGTATGTCTTTGGTAAAAAACCATCATATGCATTAGACTCATTCGTCCAGCAAATGGATGCTTAAAAAGCTCTTTATCCAAATGCCCATGAAGCTCCTCTAATAAAAGCCTTAACTCTTTACGCTGCTGCTCCCATTTCACAAACAATTCTGCTATAGTTTGACCCTCCACATTTGGCTCAGCATTAGATGGCGCTTTATATCTAAATGGAAGGATTAATACTAATTCTAAAAACATAAGCCTTAGAAGGGAAAATATGCCTGCCTTTTCTACTGTATTAATCCCTAGTTTCTTTTTATTCACATACTGAAGAGATAATCGTTCTGCCATCAATAAGTGGCCTATTACTTCATTAATAGACCATTTATTGATGTTTGGCCTCTTAGCGCATTGTGCTTCACTCATATTAGCTAACAAAGCAGAAATAGACCTGCGCTGAACTTCTATTGCTTCAAATTTCTTTATAGCATCATCTAAAGTATTCATTCACTATCTTTGATAATTAGGATTTTGTTCTTCAGGTCTTCTATATAATAATCTATAAAAGCTTCTTGTGAATGCAATATTTCCATTTCAGCTAGAAATCGTTCTAATTCTTCAATTTGCAAATCATGCTTGTGACGATCTAAGTAAACACTAAATGCTTCAAAACCCTTTTTCAACTTGGCTGACTGCATTGACCTCAAATAAGCATAAAAGACTTCCAAGTCATTTATCACCCCTACCTCTCCCAACAAAGAAATCGCAACCATTGACTCTCTATTAGACAAACTATAAATACGCTCTCGTATTATTGGCAGTGCTTCAATTGGCTGTTTTTCACTTAGTAAAAGCATTCCAAGGTTTGACAAAACAGCAGAAGAATCATTGGCGAGTATTTTTGCATCTTCAATATTAATGCGTCCGGATTTATTCAGCACAACTGCTAACATTGATTTTGCCAAGCTATATTTCTCTTTTCCATACAAAGTCATTAACAAATCAAGCGTTTTTAAATCCAACTCTTTAAGGTGATCCTCAAAATAGCTAGAAGCCTTATATCGAACGAATCCAATTGGATGTTTTAAGGCATTTAACATGCTATTGATAACTTCCTGGCCTCCTTCATTCTTTAAAGCGCGTAAAGCGAATAACTGAGCACCTATACGCTGATTCTTAGACATTACTTTAAGCAGAGACCCCTTAGAGTATTCTGTCTTTATCTCTGTTAAAAGCTTGTAACTTGGATCAAGATGTATAAAGTCTACTGGATCTTTTATGTAAACAGCTCTTTCTCTTTGACCTTTTTTGAAAGGCACCAGGATTGATTCAATACTATCCCCCCTATATACGTCTATTTCAAGATTAAATTGATATGTGTAATTTTGATCTGATGAATGACTTTGCTCAACAATAAACCCTTTATTAATAACTCTATATTCCAGATTAAGATGGCCTTCTTTTTCAAACCATTGCTCAAAAAACCAACTTAAATCTTCTCCACAAACATCCTCCAAAGTAAGCCTAAGATGATCTAGCTCTACAGCTTGGTATGCATATCGCCTTAAATATTCCTGAATACCCTTAAAAAATCGATTATCCCCTAAGTAATTTCTAAGCATATGAAGCACAAATGCCCCTTTGTCATAAGAATGGGCATCAAAAACATCATTGCTGTTCTCATAATAATTTCGAACAATTGGACTTTGAGCATAGGTAGACTCAATCAAATAATTCTCCCTGTTTTTAAATAGGACCAAATCTGCATTTTGCTTACCCTGCTTATATTCAAACCACAAATATTCACAGTAAGTGGCAAAAGCCTCATTCATAGCAATTTGGCTCCAGCTTTCACATGTTACTAAATTACCAAACCAGTGATGCGCCAGTTCATGTGCCACTATACCATCATTATTATAATCTATAAGCTCCTTGGACGTCCTCTGAACCCCTGAATAAAAAACAGAGGCAGTAGTGTTTTCCATTGCTCCTGAAACAAAATCATCAACAACTATTTGATCATATTTTTGCCACGGATAGAAATAATCAAACTTCTCAGAAAAAAAAGAAAGCATTTCTTTTGTATTAGCAAAAATACCAGAAGCATAATCAGAATAAGAGCTATCAACATAATAGCTTATTGGAACACCTCTCCACTCTTCAGTTTGTTTGTAAAACTCGCCTATAGCCATCATAAACAAGTATGGAGCATGAGGCAAATCTTGCTTCCAATAATGGGTAATTGTTCCATCAGGATTTTTAGAACTATAAACATACTTGCCGTTACTAAGACAAGAATACTTGCTATCAAGCCTTATCTTCATTTCTTGAGTACACCTTTGATTAGGTGCGTCTATACATGGAAGCCATGCTGAGGCACCTTCTGTTTCTCCTTGTGTCCATAGTTGGTAGGCCTTTTCTGTAGTTCTTTTTTTTATAAAATATAGTCCTTTGTCTTCACCCTTTACTCTAGATGGACATGCTTTATATTTGACTCTAAGCCAAAGCTCTTCACCTTCTACATAAGTGCGATTTAAGTCTATATTTATTTGCAATGAATCGTATGAAAATTTTAAGGGTTTCTCGTCATTTCCTAAAACTAGGCTCACCTCAAAAACATTCATATACTTGGCATCCAATGTTAAATTATTTGTATTTGACATATATGGATATATAAAAAGGTCAGCTACGCCATCTACACATTCATTGTCCCAATCAACACTAATATCTAGCTTAATATGCTTAAGCTTAAAAAAGAGTGGGTCACTGAGTCTTTTCGGAATTACTTCACTACTTACCCTTGAGTTTAAAGGCTCCTCCAAAATGGCATTTTGATTTCTAGAACAAGCCAATAAAACAGAAAAGAGAAATCCGAAAATTAATACACTATGGTTCATGTGAAGGAAAGATAATTCATTTTATTTACTTTTGTTAGCATGAAGTATCTAGCAAAGCTCCAAAACAATTTGGAATATAAGATTGAAGAAAAAAAAGGGGATTTTTTTATTAACGGTGAGAAAATTGAATTCGACTGGAAAAGCTTTGGCGGCTCAAAAAGCTTAATCCAAAACAATAAGTCATATAATATAGATTTGATCTCTTTTGACTCGAACACAAAAGAAATACAACTTTGTGTCAATCAACATGTTTATTCTGTGAAAATATCAGATCAATATGATTTGCTTTTAAAATCAATGAACCTTAATTACAATACTACACAGAAAATAAAGTCTTTAAAAGCACCAATGCCTGGATTAATTTTAAAAGTACACATAAAAGAAGGTCAAGAGGTACAAAAAGGAGATAGCTTACTAGTTCTTGAAGCCATGAAAATGGAAAATATAATTAAAGCTCCTGCTGATTTAACAATTAAACAAATCCATGCCAAATCAAAAGAGGCAGTAGAAAAAGATCAGACGCTTATCGAATTCGCCTGATCTTTTAAAGACAACTTCCTCTAATCTAATATATCTTCAACCTGCGAACCCAAGTCTTCCTCTTCTTCAACAGTTTCTTCTTCAGATTCAAAAGTTGATGTAGGCGCATTACCAATCTTTGATTCTCCTATAACCTCACCATCCTTTATTAAGCGAAACTGGGCACGTCGATTTTTAGCTCTGCCTGAAATTGTTTCATTAGAACCTATTGGTCTTTCTTCACCTTCCCAATCTCCTTGTATTAAATCATCTCTTAGTCCTCGACCACTTAAATTCTCCATTACTGCTTCCGCACGTCTTTGTGATAGCCCTTGGTTATAGGCATTACTTCCTTTACTATCTGTATGAGCACTAACTTCAATAATGGCTCCTGGATGCTGCTGCACAACCTCTGTTAGGGCAGCCAGTTTATCCTCAGCTGCAGGTGTAATATCAAATCGATCAAAGCCAAAATAAATAATTGGTAAAACTATTTTTGTCGCCCTTATTTCAGTACTTCCATCTTCACGTTGAATTATTTGATCAACAATCACACTCTCAACACTAGTAAGCATATTAAAGTCACTACGTCGATTTTTAGCACGACCTTCTGGGTAATCCATTCCATCCTGAGTATTAGGATATGCAGGCATACTTTCACCATATGCCCTCTCCACTAATCTAGAGGCGTCAATATTATTTCCTATAAGAAAGTCCCTAACTGCTCCAGCTCTTTGCTCAGATAGCTTTTGATTATACTCCTCACTGCCAATATTATCTGTATGAGATGAAATCTGAAGAGCCATACTTGGGTAGTCATTCATAACTTTCAAAAGATTTTGAAGAGCCTCATAAGACGCCTTCATAACATCTGGATCATTAAAGCTATAATAGACAGGGTCCAATACTATCTCTTTCATATAAATATCTGCTTGAATTGTATCATGACCAGTACGGTCCATTGTTGATACCTGGACTCTTGTTGGGGCATAATTGTTTTTACTTGCTTTCAAATAATAATTATTGTCCTGCTCAAGATCAAAAAAGAACTTTTGACCTTCTTTTAGCTGTTGACTGCCTTTAAGGCTATCATATTCAGCCATTAATAATTCCACTAAAACATCATCAATTGGCTTTTTAGTATCCTCATTAAATACAAAACCCTGCACAGCCAAATTCAAAACGGCAGGTCTAGTGCGCCAAACAAACCCATAAATATCATCGCAACAAGTCGGGTTTTCCTTAGACATACCTCCACTTCGATTTGAAGATATGAAACCTAGTTTTTCACCCATATCTGTAGAATCAGACTTATAGAAGTAATAGTCATCAGCATATGAGTTTAAAGGGTAACCAATATTTTCAATCTCCCCAAAACCGCTTTCCAAGCTACCTTTAGCCTTAAACACATCTAACTCTCCTAAGCCCAAATGACCATTAGAGCTAAAATAAAGGCTAGATGTAATTGGATCATAAAAAGGCGTGACTTCATTATCCTCTGTATTTATATCTCCTCCTAAATTTTTTGGCTCACTCAAGCTACCATTTTTAGAAATTTCTGAGTAATAGAT
>CAJXBJ010000043.1 GCA_913050195.1 uncultured Saprospirales bacterium | reverse complement strand
AAAAACAAAAGTTGACATTGTCAATCTTTCCAAAAACTGTATTGAAGAACTAAAAATTAAGGCAGAGGCATCACAAATAAAAATCCTAATAGACACATCAAATGCCGCGCCTGTATTTGCGGATCAAAATATGCTAACACAGGTATTTATAAACTTATTATCAAACTCTATAAAATATGGAAAAGAAAATGGCATTACATCCATTCATTTTCATGATTTAAATGAAAAAATATTAGTTGAAATAAAAGACGATGGTATTGGCATTTCCTCTGATGATTTACCACGTATCTTTGAACGCTTTTATAGAGTAGAAAAAAGTAGAAATAGAGACAAGGGCGGGACTGGAATTGGACTAGCAATTGTTAAACACATTATCGAAGCCCATTGTGAGACCATTACTGTGAATAGTTCAGAAAATGAAGGATCCTCTTTCTGCTTTACACTTACAAAAGCTAATTGATGCTATATTTTACACTCAGACCATATGTCCTGCCTATTTCATAGGACTGGAAGTCATAGTCTATTGAGTTAAATGTTAAATATTTCTGAAATCTAGAATTTAGAATGTTTTTCACATTAAAAGACATGCTTATATTTTTGCCCAAGCCTTTATTCACGCTTATATCCAAAATAAAACGACCTCTTTCATAAATATCTGGTGTACCAAATAAAGAAACTTCCGTCAATCGATCATCATAATAATTGGCGCTTAAAAAAGCGTTTAAGGCTAAACTATCATTTGCGTACATAATACCTAAGTTTCCTAAATAAGGCGATTGCCCCTGAAATGGTCTGTAAGGCTTAAACTCTGGATTAATATCTTTAATAATCTCATATTCCAATGAATCAATATCTGACTTAGAGTATACATAGGTAAGGTTAATGGCAAACTTGAAATTTTTCAATCTATAGTTAAGTGGCTCCAAGGACTTTCTCATTTCAAGTTCAACACCATATAACTCCGCTTTCTCTACATTTTGAAAACTCAACTCTGCATTAGAAGATAAAGGAGTGAATGTTTTAATAATTGGATCTTTAAAATATTTATAATAAGCACTAAATGACCAAAGCTCTCCCGCCCTAGGGTAATTGGAAATTCTCAAGTCAAAGTTATCAATCATACTTCTCTGCAAATCTGGGTTACCCCTAAGATTAAAACCGCCTATAAAGTCATTTGCTGTATAAGGAGCTATTTCTCTCAAGCTTGGTCTAGCAAGCGTTTTATTATACGACCATCTTAACTTCCATTTATTGCCTTGATCCAAATCGTAAATAAAATTCATTGATGGCAAATAATCTAATTCATCTATTTGACCCTGATTTAGGCTAGAATCTGCACTTGCTACTAAATAATTTGTTTTTTCTGCTCTTATCCCTCCAACAAACTTAAGACTAGGCAATATATTCAACGACGACATAAGATAAACCGCAACTACACTAGCAGAGCCGTTATAATTATTTGCCAAAATACTCTCATTACTAATGTAATTACCAAATGTGTATCGACCCGTCGTTTGGTTATAGTCAATAATGCCTGTATTATCCTGTCCAAAAAAGGTTTCTGAGTCACCGTTAAAAATATCGCCATCTTTAAGCTGAACTTGATATCTATTTTCAATAAAATTTCTTAAAGTTTTATCTGAACAGAAACCAAACTTGACATAATTGTTATCAAAACTTTTGGCAATAGGAATCGTCACATCTATTTTTGCTTGTGTAACAACATCCTTTAATGTTCTAAAGTAATGGAATGGCAAATCATATTCAGATGGCGAAATATAATAATTTAAGTCTGGAGAATAATCATTTGCAAAAAAGCGCATATCTGGCTCTAACTGTGCCCCATTATTACGAGCTAAGCCCCATTCAATTTTAATTTCATCATGCGGCTCTACAATTAATTTCTTAAAATTATGTTTTCCCGCTAACTGAAGACTTAACAAACTTCGTTCTTTAAATATTAGGGCTCTCGTTTCAAAAATATTTTCAGAATTAGAAATCACCCCTGGAAATTGCCCAAACTGATACCTAGCACCCTTTTCTCCATTATGATTATACATTAAATCTAAGGAAACAGTATGATTAGGATTCCATCCATATGCTAACTTTAAGGCAGAGCCAAGAATGCCTTGTTGCGTGGACTTATGGTCTTCAAATTCATTTATGCGATTTAAACCTTGTGCATTAGCATCATTAAGCTGCCATTGCGCATTCACTCCATTTATATAAGATTTAAATTTACTATTGAAGGTTGTCGTAAAAATATATCCAAACTGCTTGCCCTCATTTTTAAATACATTACCCACAGAAAACGAAAAACCATGATTTAATGGACTATTAATTATTGTTGGACTCATTTCATTATTGAATGCCTTGGATGCTTCATCTAAAATCGATGCTAAACTGTCATTATTTCTTGCTTTAATATAAAAGCCTTTAGTTAAAACAGAGGCAATATCTTCATCACCAACAATTGCAGGTAAACTTCGCCCACCGTCATCATAGCCAAAATAATCATACTTACCACCTTCATAACTCAAAAAATCATCACGTAAATTACTTTGGGTATTGTAAGATACTGAGGTCTTCAAATTTAAAAAGAAAGCATTTGGAAAATCCTTAGTCTTAATGTTAATATTACCACCTGTAAACTGTCCTGACTGATCCGGCGTGAACGTCTTAGATACTACTATGTTATCTAACAATGCAGATGGTATAAGATCCAATTGAGGGCTATTGTTATCTGGATCTGTAGAACTTAAGTTCTGCCCATTTAACTGAGCATTTGTATATCGGTCTCCTAACCCTCGCACACTAATATACTTGCCATCCTGAACGGAGACTCCAGTTACTTTTTTTGCCCCATCTGCTACATTTGAGGCATTTGATCTACTCAATTCCTCTTTAGAGATACCGTCCTGAATCTTATCAGACTTTTGCTGCTGTATAAGAATAGCATTTTCTGTATTCTCAATCTTATTTGCTTGAACCACAACCGTCTTTATAAGTGCAGTAGCATCCTTTAAATAAGCATCCTTACTCGTTGTTAAATCTTGAATGATCTTCACATCCCTAATGGTATCATTAGCATATGATATATAACTAACCACAATGTCATACACCCCTACCTCTAAACTAAAGGAATACATTCCATTAAAGTCTGTAATACTACCTTTTGTTGTTCCCAAAACCTTCACAGTAGCTCCAAAAAGAGGTTCATTCAGCTTAAAGTCAAACACCGTACCACTTAACTGGCCTTTAGCCTGGGCACTTAAACTAAACACTGAAAACAGCGAAATAAACATTAACACAACTCTCATAATCAGTAAGATTTTTGACTTATTAATTCTGATTTTTGATTCCAGCGCTGCCAAATACCGACCTTAGTTCCTTTTTTGTAATGCATTTCACATCTTTTAATGCCTGCATCATCCCAAATTGTCCAGGTTTTATCTTTTTTGCCTTTTATGTAATAAGCCTCAGAAATTTTTTGCCCATCCTTATTCCAAACGGCCCATAAACCATTCTTTTTGCCTTTCTTGTATCCTCCCTGCTCCTGCAACTTTCCATTCGAATGATAAAATCGAACGTTCTTATGTATTTCCCCTTTACTTATTAAAATCTCCTTTCTAACAACACCATCTCTGTACTCTACAATTTTACCTGTAAATAAGCGGCCATCTTCGTAAAACTTGCCATTCTCTTCTATTAAGCTTTGCGCATACAGAGAGCCTAGACTTATAAAAATATAAATCCAAAAAAGTCGCATATCAATAATTATTTAGCGTGGATCTAGCTCAATACGAGCATCAGCACTATCTAGCAATTGACCGATAGACACTGACTTATTATTATAAGAAATAAAAGAAAGTTCAATAGCTTCAACTTCCTCGCTTAAGCTTAATTCAAAAAAACCCTCAAAGTCAGTATAGGTATTGGACTTCTCTCCATTTATCATAATGCAGACTCCTGTCAAAACCTCTCCACTTTCCTTATCCACCACCTGAGCACTTATAGTGCTTTCTCTTTTAGGATCTTCCTTTACTCCAGCATTTATATTAAAAGCTATCAAAAGGGCAATGATTAAGTATGTGCTTTTTCTCATAGTAATGAAATTTGATACAAATGTACGCCTCCAAAAAACACTTAGGAGCTAAAAGGAATTAAGACTTAATTAACTTAATGTTAAGAAAATGTTAAGGGGTCCAGTTGGACCCCTTAACTTTACATAAATATATCGGTAAATACTTATTTCAAAATTTGAATTCTTTCCGCTTGACTAATGTTTTGCTTAGTCACAACTATCGTGTAAACACCATTCTCCAACATAGAAAGATCCAAGTTTACATTTATTTGTTTTTCAAGTTTAACTCGAAGAACCTCCTGACCAATAGTATTTATAACGCTCAAGACATTCCAATCTTCATTGTTATCGAAAAACAAGCTCCCAGCTGAAGGATTTGGGTAAAACCTCAAAGGAAGTCCTGTAACTTTCTCCTCGATAGACGTAGAGTTTTCCATATAACCATATGATGAAATCGCAGTCCAATTGATCGCCCAATTATTATCACCGAATGCGCCTTTATAATTTACGTTTTCAAAGAAAGATCCGCTTGGACTTAATGCCAAGTTCTGGTAAGCAGGACCATTTACATCTGGAATTGGATTCAATGCTTGACTGGTGCTTCTTGAAATATTTCCTAATAGAGGATTTGCTAATTCATTTGAATTATTATTGAAATGATCAATCAAGAATTGACAGTTTGGATCTTCTGCATCTCCTGTTGCTCTAAAAATACCATTTAAAGTATCAGCAGAAATCTGATTACCAGAACCAAAGTTATACCAAATATTATTCAATAAATTTAACTCTCCATCTTCCATTCTTTTTCTGCTATCTACACCTGAAGAAGCTGGTAAATCTTCTACTTCTAAAGCAGCATTTGCAAAATCAGTAAAAATACTATTTGCATATGTGCCAGCAGAAGCATCTCTAAAATGTATTGCTGTGGAGTTTTTAGCAACAGCACCGACTCCAGCCCCAATATAAGTTGCATTATAGATAGTTGGGTTAGAGTATGGCGATGCCCCATCTGGCTTTGCTCCATCGTGCTCACCAGCATTATCACCATCATCTTCACCTACTAAGGCAAACCAGAATTGGCCTTTACCTCTCCATCCAAAATCATAGTCATAGCAATCATCACCACAATATGACACAATTAAATTTTTGCATTCAACTGCTCCACCAAACCATTCGATACCATCATCCTGATTCGCAAAAACCTCTACAAATTCAATAGTAGTTGCACTACCAACTCCTCCCAAAGTTAGACCATTAATTTCATCACCTGGAGATAATTCAGCACCACCGTGACGAATGGAAACATATCTTAGTGTGCCTGAGTTATCCGAATCATCCGAGCCACCATATACCGCTCTTGTTTCTGTTGTTGGAATACCTTCAACATTTGCTGTAGGTGACTGGAAAGCCAATTGCCCATAGCCTAAAATAATCAAGCCTCCCCATAATCCTCGATCGGTAGCCAATAAATCTGTGTTGTCATTCACATCATCATACTCTGTTGTGAAAATAACAGGCTCAGCTGCTGTGCCAACTGCATTAATTTTAGCCCCTTGCGTTATAATCAAGGCAGAAGCATTATCCGCTGTTGACGGTGTTTCTTTTGCTTTAATTACTGTTCCTTCCTCAATATTTAAAGTAGAACCACTTTCAACGAAAACAAAACCATCTAATAAATATTCATTATTTTTCGTCCAGTTATAAGTTGTGTTGCCAACTAAGTCAGCATCTGTAATTGTTACTTGGCCTTGTCCAAACAAACTACCTAATGACAACGCTAGGCCGAAAGTGAATAAGTTAATTTTGTTCATTTTTATAAGTTTTGATTTTTGATTTAATTTCATGCCACGAAATAAGTCTTCTCTTATTAAGCCTCAGTTAAAGCCATATTAACTTAATGTTAATTCTTTATCACAAATATTTAGATATCACCCTACTTAATTATAAAATCAAATAAATTGATACTTTTGACAAATGGATAATTACAAAATTCTAATTGCTGAGGACGAGGCAGACATATTGGAAGTCCTACAATACAATCTAGAAAAAGAGGGTTATAATGTAATAACTGCTGATAATGGCAAGGAGGCGCTTCAACTTGCTATAAAACACCAACCTGATCTTATTTTATTGGATATAATGATGCCAGAAATGGATGGTGTTGAGGTATGCAGAGAAATTAGAGCTGCGGATTTAGAAAAACAAGCTATTATTGCCTTCTTAACAGCAAGAAATGAAGACTATTCCCAAATTGCAGGTTTTGAAGCTGGCGGAGACGACTATATCGCAAAACCTATTAGACCCAAAGTTTTAATTAGTAGAATAAAGGCACTTTTAAAGAGGCGACATATTGGTAATAGCATTAAAGAAGAGAACCCAAATATTGTATTTGGAGAATTTGAGCTACTAAAAGATGAATATATCATCAAAAAAGGAAATGAAGATATTTCTCTTGCAAAAAAGGAATTTGAACTTGTAAAACTTTTAGCCTCTAGACCAGGTAAAGTTTTTACTCGCGAAGAAATCTACAATAAAATATGGGGAAGTGACATTATTATAGGGGATCGAACAATTGATGTACATATACGTAAGCTTCGTGAGAAGCTTGACGAAAACATCATATCAACCATAAAGGGTGTGGGTTATAAGCTCAATGCTTAAATTTGGTTTTCTTTTATCATTTCTAAAGCTTCTTTTTCATCACCCCATCCTATTACTTCCATAGCATTGTCTCCTTTGTAATTTAAGAACCATACTTCTAATTGATCCAAGATACTGGGATAGTCCGAAATTAAATGCTCTAATGCATGCGCTCGAATCGTCTGGTGTTTAGTTGCTGCAGGAATCGCTAAAATCTTATGATCAAACGAACCTTCATCCTTCAGCTTAAGAACAGCTATGGGTTTTACTTCCAAAAAGTTAGCCGTAGCCAAGGATTGACACAATACCAGAATATCAAGAGCATCACCATCACCTCCACTTTCTAATTTCATTTCAGTTTTAGGTATAAAACCGTAATTGACAGGATAAGGCAAATAGTCTATAACTCGATTAACCCCATTTTTCTTTTCTTGAACAAAGGTGTTCCTATCTTCAAGATAAATCATTTTCTTATTAGAGCCCGCTGGTATTTCAATAACTGCATTTATATAACCATTTTCAGAAATTGTATTTAACTCTTTAATACCACTCCGCTTACAAGAAGCCAATAAAAATAGCATACCCAAAATTAGTGTTAGTCTCATTGTTTATTTTTTTACAATAATACATAAAAAGCAAATTTGAATTAAGTATTTTTAATTCATATTGTTCCTAATATGATAGATTATGACGTTTGTGTAATTGGGGGAGGGCCAGCTGGATACGCTGCAGCCATGCGCGCTATTGATTATGGCAAAAAAGTAGTTTTAATTGAAAAAGAAAAATTAGGTGGGGCAGGGCTATATGATGGCGTACTAAGCTCTAAAACAATGTGGGAATATTCTCAAACTGTATTAAATGCCAAAAAACATATTAATTCTGGTAACTTAAAATTGGATGTACAGTGGAAGGACATGAAAAAAACCATACAGGAGGCCATTTTTGAGCGCTCTTTTCAACTTTCTTGTCATTTGAAGATCCTACAAGAAGAAGATAAAAAACATCTCTTCAAATTGGAAAGAGGAAAGGCTACTTTAATTGACAAACATTCTATTCAAATAGAAGGCAAGAAAAAAACAAAAATTATAACGGCTGAAAATATTGTCTTAGCAACAGGAAGCAAACCGAGAATGCTCCCCCATATTGACATTGATGAAAAAACTATATTATCAAGTGATGGCATTACACACCTTGATGATTTCCCAAAATCCATGGTGATTTTAGGCGCAGGAGTAATCGGCTGTGAGTTTGCTAGTATTTTTGCAAATATTGGAAAAACGAAGGTCTATATTATTGATAAACAAGACCGCATACTTCCATTTGAAGATGAAGACATTTCCCAATTGATTTCAAAAAACTTGAGTCGTAAAGGAGTTCACATCCATAAAAACTCCCAATTAGTTAAAATGGAAATCATCGATGGAGAAGTGGAATATACGCTTGAAGATGAACAAGGAAAACAAGAGATTTTTAAAGTAGAAAAAGCGTTAGTTTCAATTGGACGAGTTCCAAATACAATTAACCTAGGACTTGAAAACCTTAAAATCAATTTAGGGCCTAGAGGACACATTATTGACGAAAACACAAGAACAAACATTCCTAACATCTATGCGGTAGGCGACTTAACAAGCCACATGGCTCTGGTTAATGTTGCTGAGCTAGAAGGCAGACATGCCATAGAACAGATGTATGACAAACCTGAGCCTCTTAGCTATAAAAACATCTCCTCTATCATGTTCTTAGACCCAGAGGTTGCTACAGTTGGCATGAATGAGCAACAAGCTAGATCAAAAGATTTAGACTATCGCCTAGTAAAGCTTGACTACTCGACAGTAGCTAGGGCTATTGCCATGCGGCAAACAGAGGGCTTTATTAAAATATTAGTTACAGATGATGATGAAATGCGCATTTTAGGCATGCGTGCTTTAGGTGCTCATGCGTCAAGTATTATTCAAGCTGTAGCTCTTTTAATAAGCATGAACAAGGGTATAGACACCTTGGTCAATCTAATACATCCTCACCCATCCATTATTGAAGGTGTTCAGGAGGCGGTACGCATGCTTAGAGGAAACCCAATCTTTAAGTCAGCTATTTTTAATGACAAGCTCAAATGTTATCGATTTAGTGATGGAGAAATTACCCGCTTAGACAACCTCCTAGATTAAAAGTATATAGGCAAAAACTGCAAGCCATTTATCCTATCATATGCCAAACTTGAAAATGGCATTTTAAAAGTGTTCAAAAATACGAGGAGGGTCTTCAAGCCTTTTTTCTGACAAGGAATTTTACTAAAGTCGACATCTAAGGATAAAAAGTGCTGACGATATCGTGGCATATCATATCGATATACCATACCTTCACTCCCTCGCCACTTATTTTCTTCACCACCAAACATATTTTCCGCACTATACCCATAAGCTATATTAAGCCATTCTGGAACCTTACTATTTTTATAAAATTGCTTTAGATTCAAACTAACCCAATATGTTTGACCATTATAATCCTTTAAAAAAACCTCATTCCATTGTGTACCAAAAAGACTTTCTGATCGTTCTTGAAGTTGTTTATCATCATATTTTTTAGGATGAAAAGAATACTTGACAATCAATGCTTGATTTCCCCATTTCAACTCCTGAGACATCGCAGTTAGGCAACCCAAAGCATTAGCCATAATGTCTGTATAAGAAGCACCCCATTTTGCTGAAAAACCATCTAGCAATTCTATAGTACTTTGATAGGTAAAAGCCACTCCTGCTCCATACACTGCAGCCTTTTTCGCAGGGACTCCTGCCCATTTTAGACTTTCAATACTCCAAATACTTTCAAAATATGCTGAATGAATATGTCCCCACTTATCAATTTGCATCCAACCCTTTGAATCATCAAACCAATGAAAAGAAGTGCGCTCAAATTGCTTATACCATAGCTCATTCAACATGAACATTGTCCCCCCATAAACAAGCATTCCACTTCCTGCGACTAAATTCAAACGCTTCTTATACAAAGATGAGTCAATTTCACTAGCAAAACCTTTCAAACAACTCCACAGAAGAAAAAAACCAAATATGAGAACTCTTAAATACAAGCTCTAACTTAAAATAGTTTCCTTAACAGCCTCAAGAAGAACAGAGACCTTATCATAGTTCTCTGCCTCGCAATACACACGTAATACAGGCTCTGTACCAGACGGTCGAATCATAATCCACTCACCCTTATCAAAAAAGTATTTATAGCCATCTATTCGAGCTACTTCATGAACCTCATGTGAACCAAAATATTTAAAAGAGTCTTCGTCACAAGCTTTTATGATGCTCTGTTTCTTTTCCTCTGTCAAATGAAGGTCATCTCTAGAATACTTGAATGATCCAACTATTTCATAAACTTCATCAATAAGATTATCCAAACTCTTACCTGTTTTGGCCATAAACTCTATTAGTGTTAAACCCATCCAAATACCATCTCTTTCCGGGATATGAGTACCAATAGCAATCCCACCTGACTCCTCACCACCAAGTAGCACATCTTCCTGTGTCATTTTTTCTGCTATGTATTTAAATCCAATTTTAGTAACCTCATAATCAAGTCCATAGTGAGCACACATCTTTTTAAATCGATCAGTAACTGAAAATGCCACGACAACTTTTCCTTTCAGCCCCTTATACTTACATAGATAGTGTAACACTAACAAAATAATATGATGCGAATCTATAAAGTCGCCACTTGCATTATACATACCAATACGGTCAGCATCTCCATCAGTCGCAAAGCCACACTGTATGAAATCATTAGATGCTAAAAAATTAGATAGCGCTTCGAGATTTTTGGCAATTGGCTCTGGTGCCCGACCCTCAAAAGAAGGGTTGTGCATACAGTGAAGTAAATTTTGATTTGGAAAAAGGCGTTTCATTACTTTATAGCCTGCACCAAACATAGCATCATATGCAAAACGACTTTGAGAACGAATTAAGTCCAAATCAAAAGCATTTTCTACGGCTTTCACATATAAGTCTTCCAAGTTTACGTATTCAACTTGACCTAAATTCTTATAATGACTAAGTTCCTCCAGCTTTATTGAAGTTTTTTCTGGAATTAATGCTTCTACTTCAGAAACAACTGACGGGGATGATGGACCACCAAAACTCGATTTTAACTTGTACCCATTATAGTCGGGGGGATTATGTGAAGCTGTAATAACTATACCCATATCTGCATTATATTCTTTTGCACCTAAAGACACCATAGGTGTAGTTACAATACCTTCACCAATCAATACTTTTAAGCCTTTTTCGCAAAAAACACGTGTTGCTATTTCCAAAAACATAGGACCGCCAAATCTACAATCATGTCCTATCACAATAGTTGGGTTATTCTCTTTTTGAAGTAAGTAGTCTGCAACTGCAATACTAACTCGCTTTACATTCTCAACAGTATATGACTCTGCAATTATTGCTCTCCAACCGTCAGTACCAAATTTAATCTTAGTCATTCAAAATTATTTTAGCGGCAAAGTTAATACTTTTTTACTCTGAATTTTTACTAACATTATTGAGAAGCAATGTTGATATTATTAAATGTTTCCATGCCTAATAATTCGTAGCTTTATCCTCTAAAATAAAGGACAAGGTTTTTCATGCTAGAACCCTTACCAGAATCTAATATATTGCTACTTATTGCTCGCTTTGAAGATATGTTGAGCAAAAAAGAAAAACAATTCTTTGATACAGAAGAATTTGAAGATATCATTGAGTATTATTCGGAAAAAAGCAAATGGAAAAAAGCCTTATCTGCTGTCAATCTTGCCATTGAACAATATAGTTTCAATTTAGATTTTCAATTACAAAAATCAAATATTCTAATCACATTAGAAAAGTATGATAAAGCCCTTGGCCTACTAGAATCTATTGAACCTATGATTCCTATGCAATTTGAGCTTCACTTATACAAAGGTGATGTACTGATGTTTAAAGAGGATTATGCTGCGTCAATAAAATCTTACAAGAAGGCATTAGATGCTGCAAATACAATAGAAGAGCAAGAAAATGTTTGCTTAGACTTAGCTTTTGTTTATCAAGCTTCCGATAATTATGAAATGGCTTTGAAGTATATATTAAAAAGTATTCGACTCAACTATCACCATGAAGAGGCAATAAGCGAACTAGGAGGCTACGTAGAATTTCATCGAAATTATGATCAGGGAAAAAAGATTTTTCTAGAAATAATTGACCATAACCCATATTGTTTTCAGGCATGGTACTATTTAGGAATTTGCTATAGAGAACTTGAAAACATAGAACTTGCTATTGAATCCTTTGAGTATGCCGTAATAATAAGCAAAAGTTTTGAGCCTGCACTTATTGAACTATCCAAAACCCTTTCATTTATAGGGCGATGGGAGGAGGCTATAGAGCACTTTAATGAAGCCTTGAAAGAAGAAGGAGATAAGCATGAAATTTATACTCACCTAGGCAACATATATCATAATAAAAGAGATTTTGGAAATGCCCGCAAACATTACAACCTAGCAGTAAAGACGGCATTATCAACTGACTTTACAGATGAACTCTTATACAAAATTGGTGAATGCTATAGAAAAGAAGGTAATTGGAAAAAAGCACAAACCTACTACCAAAAGGCTTACGACAAATATAAGGATGCGCTTTATTTAAAAGGCTTAGCACAAGTATCTGAAGAGCTAGAAAACTTTGAAGACGCTATATGCTTCTATGAAGAGGCCCTTGAACTTGACCCATACAATGAGCGCATTTGGCTAAACTACAGCAAATGCCTTTTTAATTGTGAAATGTTTGAAGATGCTGTAACTGTAATAGAAAATGCCCTATACATAATGACAGATTCAGCACAATTACGATATTTGCTTTCTGCCTATTTATATAGAGCAGGTAAAAAACAAAGAGGGCAAGAAGAATTTAAAAAAGGTTTACAACTTGATTATTTAAATCATAAGGAAATTATAGAGCAATTCCCACACCTTCGTTTAGAAAAGAGTATAATCCACTTAATTGAACAACACAACCAAAAATGAACAACTTCAATTTAACCCAAATCCCTGAGCGGACAATACAGCCTAGAGAGTCTGGCCTTACAATGGTCATGGACAAAGGATTAAGCACTCGAGAAGTAGGTGATTTTTTAAGCATGAACAAAGACTATGTTGACATAATAAAACTTGGTTTTGGCACATCGTATTTATCGCCTAACCTTACGGAAAAAATAGAACTATATCACCAAGCAGATATGAAAGTTTATTTAGGTGGAACTTTGTTCGAAGCCTATATAGCACGCAAACAATTCAATGATTATTTAGAGCTACTTGAAAAACTTAACCTAAAATGCGTAGAAATTTCTGATGGATCTTTAGATATGGATCATGACGAGAAATGTGCATATATAAGCACTTTTGCTAAAAGAGGATTTACAGTATTATCTGAAGTAGGCTCTAAAGATGCAAGCAAAATAATTGCACCATACAAGTGGATTAACCTAATGCAAAAAGAGCTAAATGCTGGAGCCTGGAAAGTAATTGCAGAAGCTAGAGAAGGTGGAAATGTTGGTATATTTAGAGGCTCAGGAGAGGTTCGGTCAGGACTTATTGAAGAGATTCTAACTAAAATACCGAATGAGAAAATACTTTGGGAAGCACCTAAAAAAGCACAACAAGTATGGTTTGTAAAACTTCTTGGATCTAATGTTAATTTAGGTAATATTGCTCCTAATGAAAGCATCCCTTTAGAAACATTACGTTTAGGACTACGAGCAGATACTTTTGATTTGCATTTAAACAAGTAAGCTCTCCCTAATTATTTGTGAACAGCGTTCAGGGCACTCATAAAAACCCATATGCCCTGTTTCACTCAGGCTATGAATCTTAACATTGCTAGTTCTGTAGTATTGCAATAAAGAGATTAAGTCTACAACAGGGTCATCTAGTCCTAAAATTAGTCGTACTGGAACTTCTGTATTTTTCAATAATTGAGCGTAACTAGGTCTATCCTTCATAATTTGCATAGATTGAATAATAGTATGTTTAGATATTCCCTCCGCAGTATTTTCCAAATCCCTAATATAAGGATAACAAGCCTCTACATTCCTTGCAGCAAACAATCTTGCTATAAACTGCCTTACAAATAACATTCTTGTTTTTTTAACAGCTTTAATAGCTCGTAATCTTTGCATCTTTTTCTCTTCAGAATCTGCAAATGGCGTAGAGTGCAAGAGAGTTAAAGACATGATTTGACTAGACACTTGAGCCATTAATGCTAAGGCTACATAGCCCCCCATAGAATGACCTAAAAGGTGGTATTTTTTCAAATTTAATGCCTTTGTAACTTTGATTACATCTGAAACTATTTGTGACATACTTTCCATTTGAACATCCAAAGAAGCACCATGCCCCGGCAGATCTATCATAACAAGCTGAAAATCCCTTTCTAATAAAGGGATTAAACACTCCCAAACATCGGATGAACATAGAAAACCATGCAGAAAAACTAGAGCAGGTCCTTCCCCTTTTATTTCATAACTAAGCACTAAAGAACAATAATAGATTTATGAAGTTTATTTCCTTCTCGTGACCA
>CAJXBJ010000042.1 GCA_913050195.1 uncultured Saprospirales bacterium | reverse complement strand
TCTATAAAGTCTTAGATCCTAGAGTAACATTGGATAATTAATGCGGCTCTGTATTTTAGGATTTATGGGAGCTGGAAAAAGCAGTTTAGGTAAGCTTATATCATCTAGACTAAAACTTCCTTTCATTGATTTGGATGATTATATTGAAGCAAAAGAATCCTTAAGTATCTCTGAAATTTTCAAACAAAAAGGCCAGACGGCATTCAGAGAAATTGAAAATAACTGCTTGAGAGAAGTTCTAGATTTAGAAACTGCTATTATTAGCTTGGGAGGTGGAACGCCTTGCACTACGGATAATATATCTTTAATAAAAGAAAAAAGCCTTAGCCTATTTATTGACCTTCCTGTAAATATGTTATTTAATCGTCTAAAAAATGCACGCAGACCCAGACCTCTTATTCAAGATTTAAATGAAAAAGAACTTAAAACGTTCATTGAAAATAAAATGCTAGAGAGAAGGCCTTATTATAGTCAAGCAAATAAGCATGTTCATGCCTCTAAAGATGCAATAGATGAGGTTCTAAACTGGCTCAGCACAAATAAGCATTGAACGCACCGTCTTGGACACTGACTTCAATATGCTCTTTCATTGTTGTCGACAAACTAAGACCTACGTAATCAACGGAAACTGGAAAAATCTTATGCTTTCTATCTACTAAAGCCAATGTCCTTAATTGCTTAGGCCTAATATTTAAAAATGGCTTAAGGGCGTAAGTCAATACACGACCAGTGTTAGCCACATCATCAACGATTATAATACTCTCGCCCGTTAATTCATTAACGTCTGTATCTAGTTTTGCAACTGATTGCTCAGACAGCTTTTTATCAATACTTAAGCGAATCAACTCAATTGACTTATCACCTAATTCTAATAAGATATCTTGTAGTCTGTGAGCCAATTCATAACCACGTTCTTCAATACCAATTAGAACAATTTTCTTCTCAGAATAATGATCTTCAAGAATTTGCAATGCCATCCTCTTCATCTTTTGAAGACACTTATGAGAATCAAGAATTAACTTACAGGATTTATTTGACTCCATTTTACTAGCTTATTAGTAACTTCAAAGTTCATTATTTTTCTTAAATTAAAAAAGACAAAACTCTGCATACATGTATCGTTTTTTGATAATATACATTTCATTTCTATTTAATGCGTTCGTATTTGCTCAAGAAAACCCTGTGTATGAGCCTATGGATTTTAAACCAATGGCCGATAAACAAAATATCAAAAGCACAGCACTTATTCAAGGTGATGTGGTTAAAATTAAGGCGTTTGTTGAAAGCAAAGGGGGCAAATTTAAATTTGCTCATGGGAATATTGCTTCTGTGCACTTACCTTATATTGTTACTAGAGAACTAAAAATGAAGCCATGGGTAAAGCTTATTGAGTTTGAATCAAATAGAATCCGTCCATTATCGGATACAATGCTAATAAACAACAATATTACTCCTTTACATAATGGTATAAGTCCTTTCAATGATACCACAAATGGTGAAGGTGTGATTATTGGTTTTCTAGATACTGGTGTAGATTTTAATCATGATGACTTTAAAGACTCTAATGGCAATTCAAGAATTCTATCTATTTGGGACCACAATGATTCATCTGATGCAAATCGAATACCTTCTAAATATGGATATGGACAAGTCTGGACGAATTCAGATATTGATGGAGGAATTTGCACACATGATGACCCATCAAACTATTATGGACATGGAACTATGGCAGTTGGGGTTGCTGCAGGTAATGGTCTTGCAAGTAATGAATTTATAGGTGTTGCACCAAAATCCGACATTGTAGTAGTAGCCCTGAATTTTGATACAGAAGATTTTAATTCTAGCGTTGCAGATGCCATTGATTATATTTTTGAGATAGCGGATTCTTTAGGCAAACCATGTGTAATTAATACTAGCGTTGGAGAATACACTGGATCACATGATGGATCTGATCTTTCAGCACAAATCATTGACACAATGATTAAAGCAAAAAATGGGAGAATCGTAGTTGCATCGGCAGGAAACGCTGGCCACATTCCTTATCACCTTAAAGTAGATATAGATTCAGATACTACTTTTACTTGTTTTGAGCCTTATTACTACAGTTCAAGCTTAGGAGATGTTGTTTATATTGACCAACTTTATGGGGATATAGACAGCTTAAAAGACGCTTATTTCTCCATCGCATGTCACAGAAATGACAATGCCTTTACAAAAATTGGTGCTTCAAACTATATCAAAATTGGTGATCTCAATTTATCAACTGGTCCTAATGCCATATACAACGTTATGAATGTTAATTCGAATAATGGAGGTAATACCATAGCAACTTCATTAGTAGTATTAAGAAAAGCTGGAATAAATGAAGACAAATATTATCTGCAATTTTTTAATTACGGAGACTCTGTAAACAATAATTATAAATTCAGCTTAAGTTCTACGGGAATTGGCTTATTTGATCTTTGGAGCCATTTGGGTTTAACGGGTAGTAGTACTATAACAACAGCGATTCCTGATAGTGCTCAATATCCAGAATTTAAAAGATATGCCATGCCAGATTTGAACAGCACACTTGTTAGTAGTTGGCAATGCCTTAGTAGTGTAACTACGGTAGCAAATTATACTAATAGAATGACCTGGCTAGACTATAATGGCATACTTCAAACCCAAGCAAGTTGTGGTTACAGCCCTAATACCCCAGGTAAAATCTCCCATACATCAAGCCTTGGTCCTACTAGAAACGGCATCTTAAAACCTGATATTACTGCAAGTGGTGATTTTACTTATTCTAGTGCGCGCCTAGCAACAGCTGCAAGTTTTGCCTCTTCAAATACATGTAAACTAGCTCCAACGGGCAAACACACACGAAATGGTGGCACTTCAACATCTTCTCCAGTAGTAGCAGGAGTGGCAGCTTTATTTCTCCAACGTTTTCCAAATGCAAATCATAGTCAATTTCAACATCATTTAAAAAATACAGCAAATGCTGATAATTATACTGGAACGGTACCTAATAATCAATGGGGGTTTGGGAAACTTAATGCTTTTGAATTAATCAAAAATGTTTGTCCGACAATAAACATATCAGCCCTAACCACAAACGTAAGTTGTAATGGATTAAGTAATGGATCTGTATCAATAAACATTTCTGGAGGCACAAATCCATATAATATTGATTTAGGTACAGCTGACACAAATGCTCTTTCTGCTGGAAATTATAATATATTAGTCATAGATAGCAATGGATGTACCAAAAGTGATAGCTTCATGATAACAGAACCAGACTTGCTAATATTAGATACTATAGTGAACCAATTAATCTGTCATGGTGATACTAACGGGAGCATATCTATAATCGTTTCTGGTGGCTATGGATTATATGATTTCTTATGGTCTAATAATGCTAATGACTCTATCATAACTAATTTAGGAAGTGGAGCATATTCTGTTACTGTTTATGATGATAACAGTTGTTCTGATAGCTTAGAAATAGTAATTACAGAGCCGGATGAACTTGTGTTAAACATAGGCAATGACACAACTATTTGCTCTAATGAAAGCTTCACAATTAATATCCCGTCTTTCGATAGTATATTATGGAATACTGGAGTAAACTCAACTAATCTTCAAATAATTGATTCTGGTACTTTCTCTGTTATTGTATTAGATAGCTTAATGTGCTCTGCGTATGACACTATTAATGTTTTTTACGACAGCGCGCAAAATGTTCAAACTGGCTTCATCTATTATCTTCAAAATGACAGTGTGTTTTTTACAGATACTTCCTTAAATGCGGACCAATATAAATGGTATTTTGGTGATGGAGATAGTAGCTACCAAACAAATCCAATTCATCATTATGATAGTAGCGGTATGTATTATGTATTGCTCGAAAGCAGAAATCAATGTTTTGCAGATAGTAGTGGACAATGGATACACTTTATTATGACAGGAATGATTGACAATCAACAGTGGATAAATACACTTTATCCAAACCCGAGTAGGGACATGCTATTTATTAATTTAAAAAAATCAGCCTTACAACCTCTTGTTTTAAAAATTTATAATAATTTTGGACAGTTACTAAGGAAGGAATACCTAAGTAATACAATGAAAGGTCATATTAAAATTGACATCTCAACATTGCCCCAAGGTCATTACATGCTCTCATTGGAAGATGAGACAAAAGGAGAAACAATAAAGTTCATTATAAACTAATGACTCAACAATGGAAACAAAACAGATAACTTTTATAGTATTCATGTTAGTAATGCTAGGTGTTTTTGGATATACCATACACCGCTTGTGGGGATTTATAGGACTCACCAAAGCCGGTTTTCCAATCGATAAAATTGGAGAACGGGTTAATTTAACCCTAAAAGTTGCTTTTGGACAAACAAAAATATTAGATAGACCAATAATTGGTATTATCCATGCTCTGGTTTGGTGGGGCTTCTTAATTATTACAGTAGGTACAGCCGAAATGGTTTTTGACGGAATTCTAGGTCAAGAACGAATATTACTTTTCTTAGGTCCAGTATACAAAGGCATTATGGGATCAGGTGATATTTTTGCAGCTATAATTATTTCGGCAGTGACCATTTTCTTGATTAGAAGACATATAATCAAGGTTAAACGCTTTGAAGGTGTTGAAATGAACAAAAAAAAGGGTTGGAAAAAAGCGGATGCAACAATTGCCTTAAGCATGATTATGTTACTCATGCTATCACTTATAGGAATGAACATTGGATACGTTAAACTATGTTCAATTGGAGAGATTATTGGTGACTCTTGCGATTATTTTCCTATTAGTGGGCTTCTTATTGATTTGGTACCAGATTCTAAAGCGCATCTATTCCATGAAATTAATTGGTGGGCCCACATTGCGTTGGTGTTCATATTTATGAATATTCTTCCTTATTCCAAACACTTCCATGTAATGATGTCTGTGCCTAATGTTTTCTTATCTAGACTTGACCCAAAGACTAAAATACAGAATATGCCTTCTGTCACAAAAGAAGTTGATGCGATGATGAATCCTGAAACGGCTTTTGCCGAACCTGCAGAAGGCGGAACGATGGAAATGCCCAGATTTGGAGTTAAAGATGTAGAGGATATTAGCTGGCAAAATTATCTAGATTCCTTAACATGTACAGAATGTGGAAGATGCACATCTGTATGCCCTGCCAATACGACGGGAAAGCTACTTTCTCCTAGAAAGATCATGGTAGATACAAGAAAGCGCATGAATGACAAGGGTCCAAGTTTAGTTAAAGATTCAAGCTACAATGACCAAAAAGCGCTTGTAGGAGATTATATTACTAAAGAAGAACTTTTTGCCTGTACAACATGTAATGCATGTGTTCAGGCATGCCCAGTTAACATTGATCAGGTTTCTATAATAATGGACATGAGGCGTTACTTAATTATGGAAGAAGCCAATTCTCCTTCGGAGTGGAATATGATGTTTACAAATATTGAAAATAATGGAGCTCCATGGCAATTCTCACCTTCAGATAGAATGAACTGGGCTGAAGAAATAGTTATGAAAGCGTAAACTTAGACAGAATGGGTGAAACAAAAACAATAACTGTACCTACAATGGCGAATCTGATGGCTCATGGCAAAAAACCGGAAGTCTTATTTTGGGTTGGTTGTGCAGGCGCATTTGATGATAGATATCAAAAAGTAACTAGAAGTTTTATTAAAATTTTAGAACATGTGGGTATAACCTATGGTGTCCTAGGCATGGAAGAAAGCTGCACAGGAGATCCAGCTAGACGAGCAGGAAATGAGTTTTTATTTCAAATGCAGGCTAAAATGAACATTCAATTATTAGATGGCTATGAGGTAAAAAAAGTAGTAACTGCGTGTCCTCACTGTTTTAACACTTTAAAGAATGAATACCCTGATTTGGGAGGAAACTATGAAGTTATTCACCATTCAAGTTTTTTACAATCCTTGATTGATGAAGGACGCATTAAGGTGGAAGAAGGTGGCTACTTTAAAGGAAAAAAAATCACGTTTCATGATTCTTGCTATTTAGGAAGAGGTAATGATATTTATGAGGCTCCAAGAAAGATTCTTGAAGAATTAGATGCAGATCTAGTTGAGATGAAAAGGAGCAAAGCAAATGGTCTTTGCTGTGGTGCAGGGGGAGCTCAAATGTTCAAAGATGCGGAAAAAGGCGATAAAGAGGTTAATGTTGAAAGAACTGAAGATCTTATAGAAACAAATGCTAAAATTGTTGCTACTGCATGCCCTTTTTGCATGACTATGATGACAGATGGTATTAAACACTTTAATAAAGAAGAAGATATTGAGGTATATGATCTAGCCGAATTTATTGATAAAAATAATGATCTATAAAAATGCGCTTTGAGTATGATGACATGCCATCTAGTTCTAAGTTATGGATTTATCAAGCCAATAGGATACTAAAGCGATCAGAAGAAGTACGCATCCAACAATTATTGGATATCTTTTTAGAAGATTGGCATTCGCACCAACAAAACCTAAAAGCATTCGGATGTATTAAAAAATCTGCTTTTATTTTGATTATGGTAGATGAAAATGTAAATATGGCAAGTGGATGCTCCATTGATAAGTCTGTACATTTTATTCAAACTATAGAAAAAGAAATAGGGGTTGATTTAATGAACAGGATGATATTTGCTGTAAATGACAATGGGGATTTGAAATTAATTGACAGAAAAGGCTTTGAAGACCTTTACTCAAAAGGAGTAATTAATGATCATACCATAGTGTACAATAATCTAGTTAATACTAAAGAAGAGTTTGAAAAAAAATGGGAAATACCATTAGCGGAAAGCTGGCACAAACAAATGATTTAAAGGCGCCATGCTCGGGTCATTTCACGTTTTCCTGGAGGCCCATCTAAGGTTTCAACATGAAAACCTATGGTTTTTAGCATACGCTTAAAGGATCCTTTAGCACAATAGGTTGTTAAAAAACCTCCTTCTTTAATCAAATCAAATGCCCTCTCTAATGCTTGCTTAGTCCAAAGCTCTGATTGCTTATCAGGAGCAAAAGCATCATATAAAATAATATCATATAATTCTTCGGATTTAAAATCAAAGAAATCCTTATTCATCTTTTTTAGATTGAAAAAAGGGTCAATATGCACTTCCTCTTCCCATGAGGCCTGATAAATTAATTTATACAAATTAGAAAAATCAGCATCTAGCTTATTTTCATAATGCATTTGTTTATGAATTGCTTGTCCTAACGGATAGCGTTCCAAACTATGATAATACAGCAATGATTTATTTTTAATTGCATACAAAGCACACAACAATGCATTAAGACCCGTACCAAAACCTAATTCAAGTGCTCTAATAGGGGTTGCCTCACAGTTTGAAATACCGTTAACAATAAATACGTGTTGACCTTCATTCCAAGCACCATGCATTGAATGATAGCTTTCATTTAGTTTTGGCAACCAGATTGTCTTTGTATCATCTCCGGTTAGCTTAATTTCATATTTATCATGCATTATGAAAAGGTACTGACAATATGTCATTTGCCCAAAAAAAACGTAAATTTGTGAACAAATTTGATTGATTAATATGAATTCTGAAAAACAAATAGATGAATCGAGACAGGGTGAAGTACTTGTTCTTGAAAACGTTCAACTAGGTGACGACAAAAAAAAGGTATATATAGAGACTTATGGCTGTCAAATGAATTTTAATGATAGTGAAATTGTTGCTTCCATATTAGCCGATGAACAATATGCAACTACCGATTCAGAAAAAGATGCAGATATTGTTTTAATTAATACTTGTTCAATTAGAGACAAGGCTGAACAAACTGTAAGGAATCGATTAAATCAACTTAAGAACATAAAAAAGAAAAAAAAGGATGTCAAGGTTGGGGTCATAGGTTGTATGGCTGAAAGATTAAAGACTAAATTATTTGAAGAAGAAAAGTTAGTTGATATTGTTGTTGGACCAGATGCATATAGATCTTTACCAGAGCTTATCAATGAAGCAAATACAGGTCAAAAAGCTGTTAATGTTTTTCTTTCAAAAGAAGAAACTTATGGAGAAATTAAACCTCAAAGACTAAACAGCAATGGAGTTACAGCATTCATATCAATCATGAGAGGCTGTGATAACATGTGTTCCTTCTGTGTTGTTCCTTTTACTAGAGGAAGAGAAAGAAGTAGAAATCCGTACTCGATAGTTGCAGAAGCAAAAGATGTTTTTGATAGAGGATATAAGGAAGTTACATTATTAGGACAAAATGTAGATTCATTCAAATGGGTTAACCCAGAGACAAAAGAGAAGGTGAATTTTGCAAATCTGATGGAAATGGTAGCTAAAATAAGCCCAAATCTTAGAGTAAGATTTTCGACATCCCATCCAAAAGATATCACAAATGAAGTACTATATACAATAGCCAAATATGACAACATTTGCAACTATATACATTTGCCAGTACAATCGGGTAACTCTAGAGTGCTTAAGCGCATGAATAGAACTTATGATAGAGCTTGGTATAAAGAGCGAGTAGAAGCAATTTGGAGAATAATCCCAGATTGCGCAATTTCAACGGATGTTATTGCAGGTTTCTGTGGAGAAGAAGAACATGAACATCAAGAGACCCTAAGTATGATGGACTTTGTGAAGTATGATTTAGCTTACATGTTTAAATATTCAGAAAGACCTGGAACCTTAGCTGAAAGAAAGTATAAAGATGATATCCCTGAGGATATAAAAAACCGTAGACTACAAGAAATTATCACCAAACAACAGGCACATTCTTTAGAGCGCAATGAAGCGCACCTAGATAAAGTATTCAATGTATTAGTTGAAGGAACCTCTAAGCGATCAGAAGAACATATTTTCGGAAGAACAGATCAAAATAAAGTGGTGATTTTCCCTAGAAAAAAGTTTCAAAAGGGTGATTATGTTCAAGTAAAAGTTAATCGCTGTACATCAGCGACTCTATTTGGTGAAGCTGTAGAAAATTAAGTGAAATGAATTTACAAAGTGTCAAACAACGATTTGGTATAGTTGGTAATTCAGAAGCCTTGAACAATGCCCTAAACACTGCAACTCAAGTAGCTTCTACTGACTTAACCGTTTTGGTTAGTGGAGAAAGCGGGGTTGGTAAAGAAATTTTTTCTCAAGTGTTACACCAATTATCAAAACGCAAGCATGAGCAAAGCATTGCAGTTAATTGTGGTGCAATCCCAGAAGGAACTATAGACTCAGAATTATTTGGCCATGAGAAAGGCGCTTTTACAGGTGCACATGATAATAGAAAAGGATATTTTGAGGCGGTTAATGGAGGCACTATTTTTCTAGATGAAATATCTGAAATGCCATTGGGCACACAGGCAAGACTTCTTCGTGTACTAGAGACTGGAGAATTTATTAAGGTAGGTTCTTCAAAAGTACAAAAAACAGATGTGCGGGTAATTGCTGCATCTAACAAGAATTTATTAAACCTTATTGATAAAGGAAAGTTTAGAGAAGATTTATATTACAGACTTAATACGATACAGATAAAAATCCCTTCTCTTAGACATCGAAGTGAAGATATCCATCTTTTATTTAGAAAATTTTGTGTAGACTTTTCTGAAAAATACAATACACAACCCATACAATTGGAAAGTGAAGCTATTGAAACTTTAAAAAACTATAATTGGCCTGGAAATATCAGACAACTTAAGCATATTGCCCAACAAGTTAGTGTATTAGCTAAAAAACGCATTTTAGACAAGGAGGACATGGAAAGTTTTATACCAAAGGAAGAAACTAACCAAAGTGCCTTAGTGCAATGGCAAGGTGAATCTGGTGAAGGACAAGAGCAAATATCAGAAAGAGAAATATTATATAGAGTACTTTTTGACTTAAAAAAAGATGTATTTGATTTAAAAAAGGTTGTTGTAGAATTAAGTAAAGGTAATTTACAAGCCAGTTCGGACTATCTTTCTAATAATGATACCAGTAACGCTTGGTCCAAGATTGAAGAAAGTCAAGCGCCTCAGAAACCTCAAATCATAATGGATAACCCAACTAAAGACATTCATGGACAATTTAATAATGATGGCTTTAATGAAGCTGAGATAATAGAAGAATCGCTTTCAATTGCAGATAAAGAGAAAGAGTTGATTATTAAAGCACTTCAGAAACATAATGGAAGACGTAAAGATGCAGCTGAAGATTTAGGAATATCAGAACGGACTTTATATAGAAAAATCAAGGATTATGAACTCGATCTATAGACTTCTCATAATTTCTATTTTTTTTGCACTCCAATTAAGTTGTGGCATATATAGTTTTACAGGAGCAACTATAGAAGTTGATACAATTAGTATTGCCTTCTTTGAAAATCGTGCTACATTAATCAATCCTACACTTAGCCAAACCTTTACTGAAAGCCTTAAGGACCGCTTTATTTCTCAGTCAAAATTAACCTTAGTAGATTTAAATGGTGAATGGCAATTAAAAGGCTCTATTACCAATTATAGAGTAAGTCCAATTGCTGCCACATCAGAACAAGCAAGTTTAAATCGCTTAACAATTGATGTAAAAGTAGATTTTAAAGATATAACCAAAGAAGGCGTTACTTGGACGCAAGGCTTTTCTAGATTTGCAGACTTTGATGCTAACCAATCTTTAAATAGTGTTGAGGAGACTTTAGTGGAAGAAATCAATGAGCAATTGGTCAATGATATTTTTAATAAAGTTGCAGTAAACTGGTAAATATCGTGAATAAGGAAACCATAATAGAAGCGCTTAAAAACCCTTTAAAAATTGGAGATATTCAAAAGAATGATCTTGAAAAGGCATGCTCAAAATATCCATATTTTCAAAGTGCACATAGTATGTACTCCAAATTGCTTGCATTAAAGGGAATAGACGACATGGGAGAGAGCGTACAAAAAGCCGCTGTTTATTCTAATGATCGATCTCAATTATACAAACTACATCATGATAATCGATGGAATAAAGATGCTTTTGATAAACAAAAAAAAGAACTAAGCCCCATAGTAGAAACATCAAACATATCTTATGAAGCCTCATTTCAAAAGTTAGAGAAAGCTCTAAATGATTTAAATAAGGAGGCACCATACAAGGAATTAGAAAATGAGTCAATACCTGAATTAAAAGGAAAAGAAGAAAAATTCACTATAAGTGGAAAAACAAAAAAGAGAGCAAGTACTTTTGATCAAAACAAAAGTTTACAATCTTCAGAAAAAACTAGCTTTAATCTTGATGAACATAAGGAAGAAAAACATTCATTTGGTGAATGGTTGGGCTTAATCAGCCAAAAAGAAAAACCATTGGAAAACCATTATCAAGAGGCTCAATTAGAATCTGAAAAAGATTCTGAAGAAAGCATTCAATTCAAACTTCCTGAGCAAGAGAATATATTATCTGTAATTCAAAGTATTAATAAAAACGCCAATGAACCAAAACCGTCCAATGCTAATGAGGATTTTGGAATTGTTACTGAAACCCTAGCCAACATACTAATTAAGCAAGGAAAACTAGATAAGGCAATAGATGTTTATACTAAGCTTTCCTTGCAAAATCCAGAAAAAAGTCCTTATTTTGACGCCCGAATTAAAGCCTTAAAGAAACTACTATGACAGGACTAATTAGTTTTATCTCAATAATCATGCTTATAGCATGTGTTTTAATGATAATTGCGGTTATTATTCAAAATCCAAAAGGGGGAGGATTAGATGCACGATTTGGAGGTGGTGCAAATAAAATTTTGGGACATCAGAGGTCTACAGACTTTATTGAGAAGTTCACATGGGGTTTAATAATATTTGTAGTGGCTTGTGCTATATCACTAAATGCTCTATATGATAATGACATTGACAACTTTGATGATGATCAAGTTGAGCAAAGTTCTAACTAGCACCTTAGCATTCACTAACTAAATATGCCATAAAACGTCGCTTGGCAACTGGCAAGAAGCTTTCCTTTATTGGAAAAGGCAAAGCACTCTCTATGACATATGTAGCAGGGTTAGAAAGAGACTTATAGTTCACTAACAATTCTTTTTTTATCCTTTCATAAGAACGTGACCACGAAGTTTGATAAGTAGACACTAGCTTGGTTTTCAAAGTTCTGTAACGAGTATTTAAGTTTTCGAAAAGACTAACCCTGTATTCATACACATGTGTATCTTGCATTCCAGAACGAATCATCATAAAACCTTCTTCAGTATAATTAGACAACAAGCCTACTGGATATATTTCCATTTTATCCTCAATGAATTCAAATATTTCTTTTCCGCTATTAAGCATATTTTCAAATTTTGGCATTGCATAATCTACCACACACTGTAATTCCCTAATACAATTATCATCTTCCAACATATTTTCATACTCGATTAAAAAGTTTTCCCAATCAATTTTTTTTATTTTTTTTGGAAAACTGACTTCCATATTTTGCTGCCCTTCATTAAAAGATTTAAGCCTGTTATAATGATCAATAATATCAGATAAAAATGGATATAAATGTGTCCTATTAAAAGCTATGTCCACTTCCTTAAAATATGCTAACAAAATGTATTTCTTATATTCAAAATCAATTAGACCTTCTGTTAACCAATCTTTATGTAATTTTTTTGCTCCCATTTTTTTGTGCTATTTATAGAATACGAAAAAAAGCCCACTTTTTTAACCAATTCGCCTTCAAAACAGACTATTTGTCATTATAATAAATGTCAATTTGTATTGTTTATACCATATTCTGTTATAATGTCACCATTTTTCTAATGGCATAGAAAATGATTATTGAGAATTCATTAAGTTTTTACATTGTAAACAAAAAATAGGTTAACAAAATGTCAAACACATTAAACATTAAACCCCTAGCAGACAGAGTGGTTGTCTCACCTGCAGCTGCTGAAGAGACAACTGCAGCTGGAATTATTATTCCTGATACTGCAAAAGAAAAACCTCAGAAAGGCACAATCGTAGCCATTGGTAATGGCAAACCTGAAGAACCATTAACTGTAAAAGTTGGTGATACTGTTCTATATGGTAAATATTCTGGTACTGATGTTCAAATTGAAGGTGAAGAATACCTTATTATGAGAGAATCAGATATTTACGCAATTGTATAAATACAAAAAATTTTAAAAGGAAATTAAAATGGCAAAAGAAATTGATTTTAATATGGATGCACGAGATGCCTTAAAGAAAGGTGTTGATGCATTGGCTAATGCTGTTAAGGTAACTTTAGGACCTAAAGGCCGAAACGTAGTAATTGACAAAAAATTTGGAGCTCCAACAGTAACTAAGGATGGCGTTTCAGTAGCTAAAGAAATAGAATTAGAGAATGCTGTTGAAAACATGGGCGCTCAAATGGTAAAAGAAGTAGCTTCTAAAACAGCAGATGTTGCTGGTGATGGAACAACTACTGCAACTGTTTTAGCTCAAGCTATTGTAACTGCTGGACTTAAGAATGTTACAGCAGGTGCTAATCCAATGGATTTAAAAAGAGGCATTGACAAAGCAGTTACTAAAGTTGTTGATTCATTAAGAGCGCAAACTGAAACTGTAGGTTCAGATTTTAGCAAGATAGAGCAGATTGGTACAATATCAGCTAATAATGATCCAGTTGTTGGTAAATTAATTGCTGAAGCAATGGAAAAAGTAACCACAGAAGGTGTAATTACAGTTGAAGAGGCAAAAGGCACAGATACTACTGTTGACGTTGTTGAAGGTATGCAATTTGACAGAGGATATCTTTCACCTTACTTTGTAACAAATACAGAGAAGATGGAAGCTGATCTTGAAAACCCGTTTATCTTAATCTATGACAAGAAGGTTTCAAATATGAAAGACCTTCTTCCTGTTTTAGAAAAGGTTGCTCAAAGTGGCACTCCTCTATTAATCATCGCTGAAGATGTTGAAGGTGAAGCCTTGGCTACACTTGTAGTTAACCGCTTGAGAGGGTCTTTAAAAATTGCTGCTATTAAAGCTCCTGGCTTTGGTGATAGAAGAAAAGCAATGTTAGAAGATATTGCTATTCTAACTGGAGGACAGGTTATCTCAGAAGATCTTGGAATTAAATTAGAGAACGTTAAAATTGGTGATCTTGGTTCTTGTAAAAAAGTAAAAATTGATAAAGAGAACAGCACAATTGTAGCTGGTGAAGGTAAAAAATCTGATATTGAAGCAAGATGTAATCAAATTAGATCTGAGATCAATGAAACAACATCTGATTATGATAAAGAGAAACTTCAAGAAAGATTAGCTAAACTTGCTGGTGGAGTTGCCGTAATTAAAGTAGGCGGTGCTACAGAAGTTGAAGTGAAAGAAAGAAAAGACAGAGTTGAAGACGCTCTTAATGCAACTAGAGCTGCCGTTGAAGAAGGAGTAGTAATCGGTGGTGGTTGTGCATTACTTTACGCTGCACAAGATTTAGATGGTGTTAAAGTAAAAGGTGATGACCAAAAAGCTGGTGTCGAAATAGTTAAAAAAGCTCTTCAAGCTCCAATCAGACAAATTACTGCTAACGCAGGTGTCGATG
>CAJXBJ010000041.1 GCA_913050195.1 uncultured Saprospirales bacterium | reverse complement strand
ACAAACAAAGAACATGAACAATCTTAAGCTGTTTATTTCATTATTAATAATCACGTTAAGTGTTCAAAGAGCTAGGTGTTTAACTTTTTTTCGCCCTGCTTATTTTGGAGCAGGGCTTTTATTAAAGCGAGAAAATAAAATTTATGTCATATAGTAATAATAAAACAGTTGTTTATCATAATGGTCGGTGGGAAAAGGCTCAGAATGCTAGTACCGATTTATACAGTCAAACTTTGCATTATGGATGTGGGGTTTTTGAGGGTATGAGAGCCTATAATACAGAATTTGGTCCTCAAGTATTTAAAATGAGAGAACACTATGAGCGCTTAAAGTATTCGGCCGATAAAATGCACATGACCTTTGATTTTGAGTTGGAAGAGTTAGAAGATTTGACAATGCAGCTATTGGACAAGAATCAACTAAAAAATGCTTACATAAGGCCTTTGGTATATGTTGATGCTTACATGCATCTTACCCCAGCACAGAAATCAAAACTATTTCTTGCGGCATGGGAATGGCCTAATCTGTTTATGGACAAAAAGCTAAAAGTTGCAACGTCCTCCTATAGGAGACCAGATCCAAGAAGTTGTCATGTAGATGCTAAAGTATGTGGTCACTACACAAATTCTCTTTTAGCAAGTACAGAGGCAAGAGTTAAAGGCTATGATGAAGCTTTATTGATGGATGTTCATGGCTTTGTGGCGGAGGGCCCTGGAGCAAACTTCTTTTTTGAAAAAGATGGAGTTCTTTATACTTCTGAAAAAGGAAATATCCTGCCAGGTATAACTCGCCAAACTGTTCTTGAGCTGGCAGATGAGCTTGGTTTTACAGTAAAAGAAATGGCCTTTATGCCAGAAGATGTTTATGGCGCAGATGCTGCTTTTTTTACAGGTACAGCTGCAGAAGTAACTCCTTTAGAGTCTTTAGATGGACACAACTTTAAACAAGAATGGGAAGAGACATTGTCTTATGTTTTACAAAGGCGATACAAGCTTTTAGTAACGCATAAGAACGAAGCGGCTTTAGCCTTATTGTAAATTTTAAATTGAACGAACATGAAGTTAAATAAATACAGTGCAAACGTTACGCAAGATCCAACACAGCCAGCGGCACAAGCGATGTTGTATGCGATAGGTTTGAATGAAGAGGATATGCATAAAGCTCAAGTGGGTATTGTAAGTACAGGATATGAGGGCAACCCTTGTAATATGCACTTGAATGGTCTAGCCAAGTGGGTTAAGAAGGGAACTAACTCCAAAGGACTTCTTGGATTAGTCTTCAATACCATAGGGGTTAGCGATGGAATCTCTATGGGGACTGATGGTATGCGTTATTCACTGCCGTCAAGAGATATAATAGCGGATAGTATAGAAACCGTTGTTAATGCGCAGAATTACGATGCTTTAGTACCCGTTGTGGGTTGTGATAAAAATATGCCAGGAGCGATGATGGCCATGGCACGTCTTAATCGACCTGCTGTGCTTGTTTTTGGAGGTTCAATAGCTTCAGGATGTCATGCAGGTAAGAAGTTGAACATCGTTTCTGCTTTTGAAGCACTCGGAGAGAAATATGCAGGCAAGATAAGTGAAGAAGATTTTAAGGTCACTGTTAAGAAAGCTTGTCCTGGAGCAGGAGCATGTGGCGGTATGTATACAGCAAACACCATGTCTTCAGCGATAGAAGCTTTGGGTATGAGTTTGCCATATTCCTCATCTAACCCTGCGACTAGTGAGCTAAAAAACCAAGAATGTGTTGAAGCAGGTAAAGCAGTAAGGCATTTATTGGAGCAAGACATAAAACCGTTAGACATCCTTACAAAGGAGGCCTTTGAGAATGCCTTGGTTTTGGTGACTGTTTTGGGCGGTTCAACCAATGCAGTATTACATCTATTGGCGATAGCTAGATCAGCAAATGTAGATCTTACACTCGATGATTTTCAAAGAGTGAGTGATAAGACTCCATTGCTGGCCAACCTTAAACCAAGTGGAGAATATCTTATGGAAGATTTGCACGCTCTTGGTGGCACACCAGCAGTAATGCGTTACTTGCTTGATCAAGGCATGCTAAACGGTGACTGTTTAACAGTTACAGGCAAAACTTTAAGAGAAAACCTCGCAGATGTTAGACCTGTTGTTTTCGATGGTCAGGATGTAATGGCTCCACTTGAAAAGCCTTTAAAGTCAAGTGGACATTTAAGAATACTTTATGGGAATCTTGCTGAGGAAGGTGCTGTTGCGAAGATAACAGGTAAAGAGGGTGAAACCTTTACAGGAGCAGCAAAGGTTTTTAATTCTGAACGTGAAGCCAACCTTGCAATAAAGGAAGGTAAGGTCCAAAAGGGCAATGTGGTTGTAATACGTTACGTTGGACCAAAAGGAGGACCAGGTATGCCAGAAATGCTTAAGCCGACTTCAGCGATAATGGGTGCTGGTTTAGGAAAAGATGTAGCCCTAATAACAGATGGACGATTTTCAGGTGGTTCACATGGTTTTGTAGTTGGGCATGTGTCTCCAGAAGCACAGGAAGGAGGCACGATAGCCTTACTTCAAGATGGCGATGAAATAACGATAGATGCTTTAAATAATACGATACATGTGGACTTGCCGGCCATGGAGCTGTCAGAAAGAAAAGCACGTTGGATAGCACCTGAATTAAAAGAAAGATCAGGTAGTCTTTATAAATATGCACGCATGGTTTCATCAGCTAGTAAAGGCTGTGTTACTGATGAATTTTAAATTGATAGATAATGAATATAAGTGGAGCAGAAGCGGTAGTTAGAAGCCTAATGGCGGAAAATGTAGATACTATATTTGGTTATCCTGGAGGAGCAATCATGCCTGTTTATGATGCCTTGTATGATTTTCAAGATGAGCTAAAACATATTTTAACTAGACATGAACAAGGTGCCGTGCATGCAGCACAGGGTTATGCAAGAGTCTCAGGAAAGGTGGGTGTTTGTATAGCTACCTCAGGGCCAGGCGCTACTAACCTTTTAACGGGAATAGCAGATGCAATGATTGACTCTACACCTTTAGTCTGTATAACAGGACAGGTAGCTTCACATTTACTAGGGACAGACGCCTTTCAAGAAACAGATGTTGTTGGCATATCTATGCCAGTTACAAAGTGGAATGCTCAGGTTACTAGAGCAGAGGATATTGCTCCTGTTCTAGCAAAAGCATTTTATGTGGCACGTTCTGGTAGGCCAGGTCCTGTGCTAGTTGATATAACGAAAGATGCACAGTTTGAGCTATTTAATTTTGAGTATGAGACTTGTAAAAAGTTATTCAGTTATGATCCTTATCCAGTTATCGATGAGGCAAAAGTAAAGGAAGCGGCAGACTTGATAAATAAAGCAGAGAGGCCCTATGTTTTAGTGGGCCAAGGTGTTCTATTGGGGGATGCAGTCAAGGAATTAAAGGCCTTTGTTGAAAAAGCTGGATTGCCAACAGCATCAACTATTCTTGGTTTGTCATCATTAGAAGTTAGCCACCCTTTATATGTTGGTATGCTTGGAATGCATGGCAATTATGGGCCAAATTTACTAACTAATGAATGCGATGTTTTAGTTGCTGTGGGTATGCGTTTTGATGACAGGGTTACAGGTGACTTGAGTCGCTATGCTAAGCAGGCAAAAGTTATACATTTAGAGCTTGATCCATCAGAAATAGATAAGAATGTGAAGGCAGATGTGCCGGTATTAGGAGACTGCAAGCATAGCTTGACTTTGCTAACCAAGCTTGTTGAAAACAGGCATCACAAAGATTGGTTAGCGCGCTTCAAATATTGTGATCAAAAAGAGTATAATCGTGTTATAAAGAACGAGCTTTTAAGTAGTAGAGATGAGCTTAATATGGCGGAAGTTATACATAGGTTGTCTGAGCTTACTAAAGGAGAGGCTGTTTTGGTGACAGATGTAGGACAGCATCAGATGATAGCGCAGCGTTATTATCGTTTTAGTGATCATCGTACTAATGTTACCTCAGGAGGCTTAGGGACCATGGGGTTTTGTTTGCCAGCTGCCATAGGTGCAAAATTAGCACGTCCAGATAAGTTGGTTCTAGCTGTAATGGGTGATGGTGGCTTTCAAATGACGCCGCAAGAGCTTGGTACTATAATGCAAACAGGAGTAGATCTTAAGGTCCTAATATTAAATAATGAGTTTTTAGGCATGGTTCGTCAATGGCAGGAACTCTTTTTTGATAAGCGTTATTCTTTTACCGAAATGCAAAATCCGAATTTTCAAAAGCTTGCAGAAGCGTACGGTATAAAAACAGCGAAAGTTAGTAGTCGAGATTGTCTTGATGAAATATTAAAGCAATTTATAAATCACAAGGGGTCTTTTGTTCTTGAAGTTCGTGTTGGACGTGAGCAGAATGTATTTCCAATGGTATCAACTGGAAGCTCGGTGGCTGAAGTTAGATTAGATTAAAGCAAGCAATATGAAAGAGAATTATAAAATAGAAGTTTATACGGCCAATAAAATAGGCCTTCTTCAGAGGGTTGCCTTGATATTTACAAGACGTCAGGTAAATATAGACAGCATAAAAGCAAACTATAGCAAGTATGAAGGCATACATAAATATGTCATAGAAATCTGTGAAGACAGGTCTATGGTGGTCAAATTAGTTAAACAATTAGAAAAACAAATAGATATAACACACTCAACATTCAAAAAATCTAGTGATATGAAAAACTATTTCAACCAATTAAGCTTTCAGAAAAAACTTGAAGAGCTTGGTAAATGTTCTCTCCTGCCCTCATCTGAATTTGAAGCTGGAGCAGAAGTATTAAAAGGAAAGAAAGTTGTAGTTATCGGCTGTGGTGCACAGGGCTTAAATCAGGCTCTAAATTTAAGAGATTCTGGCCTTGATGTCTCCTTTGTTTTAAGAGAGGATGCTATAAGTGAACAAAGAAATTCTTATAAAAATGCGACCAAGCACAACTTTAAGGTTGGAACTTATGAGGAGCTTATTCCTAAGGCCGACTTGGTCATCAATCTTACACCAGACAAGCAACATACAGAGGTCGTTAGCAAGCTAAATCCGCTTTTTAAAAAGAATGCTTGTCTATCCTATTCTCATGGGTTTAATATGGTTGAAGAGGGTATGCAGGTTCGAGAAGATGTTACAGTAATAATGGTGGCGCCAAAGTGTCCAGGCACTGAAGTTAGAGCAGAATATTTGCGTGGTTTTGGAGTTCCATCATTAATAGCTGTACACAATGAAAATGACCCAAATGGTTTTGGCTATGAATGGGCAAAGGCTTATGCAGCAGGGCTTGGTAGCCACAGAGCTGGTGTGCTTCTTTCTTCATTTGTAGCGGAGGTAAAGTCGGATTTAATGGGCGAGCAAACTATACTTTGTGGTTTGCTACAGTCTGCTAGTTTATTATGTTTTGACCGTATGCTTGAACTAGGCTTTCAGCCGGGTTATGCATCTCGTTTAGTTCAAAATGGATGGGAGCATATAGCAGAGGCCCTCAAAATTGGAGGTGTGGGTCATATGATGGACCGATTGGCAAATGAGGCTAAGCTTAAGGCTTATGATTTGGCGGAGGAACTTAAGTTCGAACTAAGACCTCTTTTTGAAAAGCACATGGATCAAATATTAAATGGTGGTTTTTCATCGGGGATGATGGCAGACTGGGAAAATGAAGACGAAAAGTTATTGAGATGGCGTAACCAAACTTCAAAAACGACATTGGAAAAAACAAGATCTACAGAAGAGCTGCAGCCTCAATCATATTTTGATAATGCTGTTTTGATGGTAGCCTTTGTTAAGGCTGGCGTAGAGCTCGCCTATGAAACAATGGTTTCTGCAGGAGTTAAAGAGGAGTCTGCTTATTTTGAATCTTTACATGAGCTACCATTGATAGCTAATTTGGTTGCAAGAAAAAAGCTGTATGAAATGAACAAGGTTATATCTGATACTGCTGAGTATGGATGCTATCTTTTTGATCATGCTTGTAGGCCACTTTTAGATCGCTTTATGAGCGCTGTAAGACCAAATGTCCTTGGTGATCCATACTTTGCTCATGCGGATTTGGATGAAGCCAAATTATTGAAAGTAAATAAATCTATAAGAGCACACTCTATAGAAATAGTTGGAGCAAAGCTAAGAGCTTTAATGTATTCTGAAGTCGCGTATAAATCAAATACCAAGTCCAATAATTTGGCATTTGAGCTCAATTTAAATTAGAGTCATGTCAGTTAGTATGCATGGTATATACAAAGCTTCAGATAGACTTAAGGGGGTTGTTGCTCAAACCCCCTTAAGCTATGATGCTTATTTATCTGATTGTTATGAGGCAAATGTATACCTTAAACGAGAAGACTTACAAAAGGTGCGGTCGTATAAATTAAGAGGGGCTTTAAATAAAATGATGCAGCTATCTCCATGTGAATCGAAGCAAGGTGTGGTGTGTGCTAGTGCTGGAAATCATGCTCAGGGTGTTGCTTATGCCTGTAAAATGTTAGGAGTTAAAGGAAGAATATACCTTCCCGTTACAACACCTAAACAGAAGCTAAGAAGAATAGAAAAGTTTGGACAGGATAAAGTAGAACTAGTATTGAAAGGGGACACTTTTGATGACTCGTATGCTTTAGCTAAAGCATACGCGAATCAAAATAATCAAAGTTTTATACATCCTTTTGATGATAAAGCAGTTGTCGAAGGCCAGGCAACAGTTGGATTGGAAATATTAAATTGTTCATTGGAAAATATAGACTATCTCTTTGTTCCTGTTGGAGGTGGAGGCTTGGCTTCTGGTCTAGTTTCAGTGTTCAGTCAGATAAGCCCAAAGACTAAAATCATAGGTGTCGAGCCAAAGGAAGCGGCTTCTATGACTCTTGCATTAAATGAATCAGATGGAGTAAGTATACCAGTTTTAGAGGAGATGGATAGCTTTATAGATGGGGCATCAGTAAGAAAAGTAGGTGCCTTAAACTATGCTATTTGTAAAAATGCTCTTTATGATATGCTTCAAGTAGAGATAGGTGAAGTTTGCACAAGCTTATTGGATCTTTATGAAAACAATGCTATAGTGGTTGAGCCAGCTGGGGCCTTGTCTGTTGCAGGCATGAATCAGTATAAAAAAGAGATAAAAGGAAAAACGGTTGTTTGCGTTTTAAGTGGAGGCAATAACGATATCACTAGAATGGAGGAGATAAAAGAAAGGGCATTACTCTTTCAAGGGCTTAAACATTATTTTGTGTTAAGATTCCCGCAAAGAGCAGGCGCCTTAAGAGAGTTTGCTTCTGACATACTAGGTCCGCATGATGATATAACTCATTTTGAGTACGTTAAAAAGCATAATAGGTCAAAAGGTCCATCAGTGGTTGGCATAGAATTAAAAAATCGTTCAGATTTTGAGCCCTTATTAGACCGGATAGTTAATCGAGGCTATTTTGGGGAATACCTTAATGAGCGTCCGGATCTTTTTCAATATCTGGTATAAGCCTTATAATCCATTGGTCAAAGGCAAAAAAGCGAAATGCGCCTTTTTCAAAAGGGTGCTTTTTGAGTGTGTTGAAAGACTGTAATATTTCTTTCCCTTTATTAACTAATGAGCCATCAAATTCATATTTCGCATAGTTTTGAAGAAAGCTAAGGATAATTTTTTCTGTTTTATATAATTTGTTTTTTCTTCTAAAATAGGCAACGGAAGACCTTGATAAATACTCAGAGGTAAACTCATTTCCTAACTCAAAATGTGTTATAATATTAAATAATCTAATGCCTATGCTAAAGTCATCTCTATCTTTAAAGCTTGTATCGTTGAGAATTAAATTGGTGTAGTCCAATGAAAGATCATGTTTTCCAAGCATAAAGAAAAGCTTAGCTAGCTGAAAATAGAGGTCATAAAGCTGTGGTTTTTCTATGAAATTTATGTGTGTCCCAATTTCTTCTTTAGTTTGAGCATAAAGTTTCAGTCCATCGCTATATCTTTTTTCTAAATATAGTAATTGATGGTATAAAATATGCTTATAAAATACTGCGAAGGCATGTGCTTTTTGAGACTTTTTAACTACAATTTGATTAGCAATTTCTTCGAGTTTATAAATTTGCTCATAACCATCTTTGAACATTTTATTTTGCCTAAGTGCAGCACCATAAATAAAATTTACACTTACATATCCTACAGGAGTATACTCAATTAAATAAGGGTGTTTCTCATAAAAAGCAATCATTGAGCTCGACTTATTAATAACTTGCTGATGCTTTCCAGCTATCATGTCATAAGTCATTTGAAAAGACAGTTTATGCAGCTCAGCTCTTTTGCTCAATGAACCTTTTCTCCTTTTTTGAGAGATAAGTAGTTGTTTGTATTGCTCCAGCTGTTTTTCTGATCGAGCTATACCAATTGTGAGGTTTTCATAATAAGCCTTGGTTGTAAGCATGCCTATGTCTCTAAGCTCAAGAACCTGATTTATGGTTTCTTGCTCTTTTTCCATTTCGTTAAGAGCATCCTTATATTTTAGGCTTTTTAGTAACACCTCTTGTTCTATTTCATTTAAGCTTAACAGCTGTTTAAATAGCTCATTGTCCTTGGCTAGTTTTTTTGTTTTTTCAATAAGCTCCAAGCTTTGATCATAAAGCCCTTTTTGAAATAGTATTTCTATGCTAACTAGGCTATTGTATATTTTGTTTTTGGTGCTGTTTTGTGCGTGGAAACTATTCAGGCTTTTTAATATTAGACGGTATAAATAGTTTTTTTCAGCCGAAGCATTTTTAACAAAAGGAGCATTTTTAACTTCAGAATCATCATAAGAGCTCATCTTGTCAATCAAGTCAAATAAAAGAACATATTCATTCTCTGAACCTATGACATGTCGCTCTGAGAAAAGTTTGAAAAATCGCTTTTCAGACATGCTAAGTGAGCTGATAAGATCAAAGAGCTTAGTTTTGGCCATTGACTAAATATCAGACTTTTTAACTTAGTATCAATAGTTTATTTAAAGTTTATCCTAATTAATGAAGAATCTGGATCTACATCAACATTAATTTTCCTTTATAAAGGCTCTCTTTGTCTTTTTTAAGCTCAATTATATAAAGGCCTTCAGGCATATTGTCTCTATAAATGATTTGTATGAAATCACTAATAATGTTCACATCTTTGATTAGTCTTCCCGATAAATCAAAAATCAAATAATTATCTGGTTTAAGGTTGCCAAAGTCGATAACTGAAAAATCTTGCATAGGGTTTGGGAATACTTTAACCTGGGACTCATTAATTGGCTCACTTGACACGGCACAGCTTCCACTTATATTTATATTGTCTATGTAGTGGTTATTGCCATAGCCATTTACAGTTTCAAACATTAATCGTACAGCTTTTTCTCCTTCATAAGCATCCAGATTAAATGAAAAACAATTAGGCCCAAAGCTACTTCCATAACACCAGTCGCTGTCTTCTTCAGGAATAAAACCATCCTCTTGAAAATTACCTGTTGCGTAATTGCCAGAGCCATTTTCAGAGTCTCCAAAAAGTCGATGCGTATAGGAGTTGCCGCTATCCGTTGATAGGTAGATTAAAAGGGAATCAGTGTAGTTGCTGTTATAGGCCCGAGCTGCATGATCAAAACTAAGTACTAAGTTACTTGCTTCAGATAAATCCAATAAAGGAGAGATGAGTTGGTCTCTTTGTCCATTGCCAGGATTGTAATTGAAGAATTGAACAGAAGCAGCCTTAAGACCGTTTTTGCTCCCAGCGATATCTGTAATTTCCCAGCCTTCATCATTGTCATTATTTATATATGTCCATTCACCAAAACCACTTTCAAAATCTTGGCTTAATACAAGAACGCTTCCTGTGTCACTAACAGTAATGTAATCTTCTTTAAACACAGTGTCACTTCCCGACCCATTTGATACTATTAGCATTACATCATACAAGCCGGGGGTGTTATATTCCACAGTAGGATTTGGGTGTGTCGAAATTGCAGGTTGACCTCCTGGGAAAACCCAAAACCATTCGCTAACCTCTGGCATAGAAATAGAAATATCTGAAAAGTTTGCTGTAAGTGGCGTACAGCCTGAGTTAAAGTCTGCTGCTAAATCAGCAATAAGTGTGCCCTCAGTTAACTCGCAAGTACTAGTTAATCGAATGTTGTCAATGTAAATATTATTGCCTCCATCGCTTACACTAACAAACTTAATTTTAATGTTATTCATGCCTCCAAATTGAGAGAGATCTACATCAAAACATCCGCTACCCACAGAGCCCGTGTAGCACCAGTCATCTAACCCAATAGGCGTAAATTCATTATTATATATATAGTTTGTTGCAAAGTTGCCTGTTCCATTCTCAGCACCTCCAAATAAAAGATATGGATAGCTTTGTCCGTTGTCCGTTGACACATAAATTAATAATGAGTCAGATTTATTGCTTGTTGATCTTCTATGAGCATGGTCAAAATCCATCCTTATATTATAGCGCCCCCTGAAATCAAAGCTAGGGCTTTCAAGGCCATCAATTTCCCCTCCTGCACCATAATTAAAAAGATTAATACCAGCAGCTTTCGACCCGCCAGAGGTTCCACCAACCGTATAAACACTCCATTCATTAGATTGATCTGGATTAATTGCTGTCCATTGGCCTATGCCATTTTCAAAATCTTCTGTATAAAAGACCTCTTTACCCTGTGTGCTGACATTCACATAGCTTGTTTTTAATATAGTATCTGAGCCATAGCTGTTTGTTACTATTAGCTCAATGTCATAACTTCCATATGTACTATAGCTTACAATAGGCGATTGGTCATTTGAGCTGGGAGGGCTTCCTCCAGGAAAAGACCATTGCCATGTGTCAGGATTGTATGTGGTTGCATCATAAAACTGTATGAGTGTGCCTGGGCAGACATCCTCAATAGGGCTGTAATAAAACTCTGCGCTTGGAGGAACTGTTGGATTTACACACTGTATCGAATTGTAAGCATTAATTCTTCCTGATCCCATTTGGCCAATATAACTGTTGTTCTGAGCATCTATATTATCTGCATTTACCTTTAAACAGTTTTCAATATCATCTGGAGAAAGGTTGTTGTCTAGTGATTTTAACAAACCACATAAACCAGCAACAAGAGGGCAAGCCATAGAAGTTCCTGATTTCGTGCTGTATCCTGTAGGGCCACTTGCAACACAGCTATAAATGCTGCTTCCGGGAGCACAGACATCAATAGTGCTTCCATAGTTTGTGAAGCTTGAAAGATTGTCAGACTGATCTGTTGAGGCTACAGAAATCACATAATTATAGCCCGCTGGATAAAATGTTTGGGACGATGCATCATTTCCAGCAGCGGCAACTAAGGTTATACCTAAATTATGTGCTTGGTTAAAAATGTTTTGCGCAGTTTGAGAATAATTATTCCCACCCCAAGACATACTGATAACATCAGCGCCAGCCGCCATAGCATATGCAATGCCATCATAGCCAGCGTCAATATATTGTGCATTTCCATTGCTTGTGCTTGATTTTACGGGCATAATTTTACAATTAAAACCAATTGAAGCAATTCCTTTTGAATTGTCGGTAGCAGCGCTTGCAATACCTGCGCAGTGTGTCCCATGTGTAAACACTGAGCTCGAAGCGGAAGATGGCGGGTTAGGGTCATTGTCATTATCAGCAGCATCCCAGCCATTTATATCATCTCTATAGCCATTATTGTCGTCATCAATATTATTGTTTGGTATTTCATTAGGGTTTGTCCATAGATTTGGAAGAATATCTTCATGCGTTGTTAGCACAGCATCATCTACAATTGCAATAACTGCATTGCCTCCTTTGTGAATATCAAAGGCGCTATAGGCATCAATAGTATTAAGTGCATATTGTAAATTTGTTTTAGGGTCATTAGGGGTATAGTTTAACCTGAAAATGTCTTTAGGTTCCACATATTCAACAAAAGATAGTTGCTTAATGTCCTCAATAAATCTCGTTACTTTTTCAGCTTTTTCGAAGCGCACCTCATAGGTGCGATCAAAAGTTTTAGTTTTTAGATGACTAAAAGGCTTGCGTATATCGACTATGTGATATTCATTATGCCATTGAGTCCAATATGGAAATTCTTCCTTGTTTTCAATTACAAATAGTCCGGGCCAGTTTATTTCCGAACTATTTTTAATTTTGATGTAAATAGCGCCATCAAGATGATCATGTGATACTTTCTGAGAATGGATAGAGCTAAAAAAAGGGAGCATTAAAAAAACGAGTAAAATGCGTGTCATGGCCGAAAATTTGGCCCTGAATTTACATTAAAAAACTTGGCACCAAAAAAATAATTGAAATAGAAATGATTATTCAAATAAAGAGTCCAGATCAATCGGGAATAATTGCAAGATATACTACACTACTATTTAACAATAATGCTAATATTTTAGGGCTTGAGCAGCATGTAGAAGATGACAAAAAGCTTTTTTATATGCGAATCCGAGTGGATCTTGATAGTCTTAAAATTAGCCAGGAATCACTAAAAGAAAAATTAGAAAATCTTTCAAAAGAGCTTGGAGCAAGCATTAGAATATTTAACGCATCAAGCGCCTTAAAAGTTGCCGTTTTTGCAACAAAAGAACAGTCACCAGTATACGATCTTTTAATGAACTATAGGTCTGGAGATTTGCCATGTGAGATAGTCTGTATAGTTAGCAATCATAATTACATGAAAGATGTTGCAGAAGATTTTAATATCCCATATCATCATATTCCAATAACTAAAGCCAACAAATTAGAGCAAGAGAAAAAAACATTAGAGTTGCTTAACTCCTACAATGTAGAGCTTGTAGTGCTTGCGCGCTACATGCAAATATTAAGCAAAGGCTTTGTGGAGTTATATGATGAAAGAATAATTAACATACATCATGGTTTCTTACCGGCATTTAAAGGCCAAAAACCATATCATCAAGCTTGGGAGCGTGGAGTGAAGATGATTGGAGCTACAGCGCATTATGTTACTGAAGATCTTGATGAGGGGCCCATCATTGAGCAGGACGTGATTTCTGTAAACCATCAGCACTCAGCCAAGGAAATGGTTAAGGCCGGAAGGGATATTGAAAGAAGAGTGCTGACCTCAGCAGTTAAGGCGCACCTTGAGCGCCGTATTATACTTCATGGAAAAAGGACAATAATTTTTCATCCTTAATTCAATTCAACCATACTTTTTCCTTCAACTTTGCTTCGAAGCCATAAGGTATAGTCAAAATAGGCAAAAGCAGGTTTTTCAAATTGCTCATTCTTAAGTTCGTTCAGTTTTTCAAGGGATTGTTTAAAGACCTCTAGCCTTTCTTTTTTGTCAACAGCAGCACCGGCTTTTCTAAGCAATGAAACAATCTCTTTTTCTGTTTTGAAGCTATCTTTTCTTTTTAGCACGAATCTATAACAGGAAACTACTAGATGATCCAATAGATTAAAGTGTTCAAGCTCAAAGTGTATTATTAGATTTAAAAAACGAGCTAAACTATTAAAATAGCTATGGGCTTTAGAGTAAGGTCTATTAAGTAAGATGATGAGCATGTCCTCCGCCTTCTTATAATCTTCAGCTAGAAGATAGGTTCTTGTGCAATAAAGTAAAAATTCATTTTCTTTCATATAATAAGGTGGCTCTTCGCTATACACTTCATTAAACTTGTTTTTAATAAGGCTTACTGCATTAGGCACATCTCCAAAATGGACATATAGCATGAGTTCAAGGAATATGCAATTGGTTATATAAAACTTATAAAGGAAGTCTTCTTTTTTAAAAATAGGTTTTTGAAGGTCTTCATTTTTCTGTTTCAGAAACTTAAGTGCTTCAAATTTTCGATCTGTATTAATACATGAAGAAATAACGTTTGCATATGCAATCATTAATGCATCATTTTTGGTTTTCATTAAGGTTTCAGATGATTTAATAATATCTAATTGTTTTTGAGAATGCATATACAACTTCTCATACTCCATTATATTGTGATAATATCCACCCATTATTCCATAGTATATGAGCTTTGATGTTTTATTTCTTGCTTTCTCAATATCCATGTAGGGATGTGTTATCAGTTCTTGAAACTGATTAAGATGTTCTTGATTTCTTATAAAAGGTATTTTGTTGTGTAGTATGAAGGCTTTAGCATTCAAATTACGATAATGGAGAGCCTCTTCCATCGTCTTTATTATTTCTAATTGTAAATGATAATTTTTATTTGTTCCTTCCTCAAAGTCTTCATGTTTTGAAAAAAATTGTTGATTTTTGCCCTCAATACTCGTGATGTCAACCAGAAGCGTATATGCCTCATTTTCCTCTGCAAGAGTTTTTGCTTTTTTGAGATATTTTTTTGCTTGAGTATATAGCCCCTTTGAAATTAAAATGTTAGCACTTGAAATGAGCTCATTTATTTTTTCATTGACACTGAGCTCTGTTTTGTAGCTCCTGAGGCACTTAAGAATAAGGTCGTATAGGTATAGCTTAAGAGAAGGTAGGTCAACCTTTATGCCTTTTAGCCTAAAGGCTCTCAGAACCTTTGGTTCATTATATTCCTTTTGTTTTTCTATCTGATCAAAAAGAATGACATACACGTTCTTATTTCTAGAGGTAAAAAGCTCGGCGTAAAGCTTGAAATATCTTTTTTCAGACTTGCTTAGCGATTTTATAAGTTTAAAAAGCTCTTCAGAAACAGCCATAATATAAATTATTTAATGTGTTGTAAATCAGCAAAATATAAACACATAATGCTTTAGAAAGACAATTTATTATTTTTTTTGATTGGCTTAAAGAAAAGCCAAACATAATTTAGTCCCATCAAAACTTAACAGTTATGGAAATGTTTA
>CAJXBJ010000040.1 GCA_913050195.1 uncultured Saprospirales bacterium | reverse complement strand
ATGGCTCATTTTATTGAAGAACCAAAACCAGAACCTCCTTTTTTATGTTTAACTGCATCTGGTGGACATACTCAAATAATATTAGTTGAAGGACCTTTACAAACAAAACTACTTGGTCAAACTAGAGATGATGCGGCTGGTGAAGCTTTTGATAAATCTGCAAAGTTACTCGGTTTGCCCTACCCAGGAGGACCGCACATTGACAAATGGGGACAGAAGGGTAAAGACTGTTTTCAATTTCCAGAACCAAAAATATCTGGTTATGATTTTAGTTTTAGTGGTCTAAAAACTGCCATCATGTATTTCATTCGAGATGAAGAAGCAAAAAATCCTGAATTCATTAATGAAAACAAAGCGGATATATGTGCAAGTATTCAAGAACAAATAGTCCGTATCTTGCTAAATAAAGTTAAAAAGGCTGCCAAAGACTATAACATAAAAAAAATCGCAATTGCTGGAGGCGTATCAGCTAATTCATGCTTTAGAAGTCGCCTAGAAGATTATGGAAACAAATATGGTTGGGAATGTTTTAAGCCAAAAAATGAGTTTTGCACAGATAATGCGGCCATGATTGGCATTACAGCATACTATAAATTTCTTAAGGAAGAATTCAGTGATTTAAGTATATGTCCTTCAGCACGACTCAAATTATAATGTTTATTGTACTTTTGTTGACCTAAAGCAAACAGTAATGAGAGAAATTCAATTTAGAGAAGCACTTAGAGAAGCTATGTCTGAAGAAATGCGAAAAGATGATCGCATCTTTCTTATGGGTGAGGAAGTGGCAGAATACAATGGAGCCTATAAAGTGAGCCAAGGTATGTTAGATGAATTTGGCCCAAAACGTATCATTGACACACCTATTGCAGAGTTAGGCTTTACTGGTATAGGAGTAGGTGCAGCTATGAATGGCTTGCGCCCAATTGTTGAATACATGACTTGGAACTTTGCTGTACTTGCCTTTGATCAAATTGTAAACAATGCTGCTAAAATGTATAATATGTCAGGTGGGCAATATCATGTTCCAATTGTATTTAGAGGTGCCTCGGGCTCTGCTGGTCAATTAGCTGCTACACATTCACAAAGCTTTGAAAACTGGTTAGCTAATGTACCAGGCTTAAAAGTTGTCTCTCTGTCTTGTCCATATGATGCTAAAGGATTACTAAAATCAGCTATTATAGATGATGACCCTGTATGCGTAATGGAATCTGAATTAATGTATGGAGATAAAGGCATGGTCCCAGAGGAAGAATACTATATACCGATTGGAAAGGCCGATATAAAACGGGTTGGTAAAGATGTTACCTTGATTAGTTTTGGTAAAATGATGAAAGTTGTACTCGCAGCTGCTGAGGAATTGGCTAAAGATGGTATTGAAGCAGAAGTTATTGACCTAATGACTCTTAGGCCTATTGACTATGATACTTTAGTTCAATCAGCTAAAAAAACTAATCGTGTTTTATTTGTTGAAGAGTCATGGCCGTTAGCTGGAATGGGAAGTGAAATTGCTTACCATATTCAACGCTATGCTTTTGATTATCTAGATGCACCTGTAATGCGTCTTACAGGTGAAGATGTGCCTATGTCCTATGCTCCGACTTTAGTAGATGCTTTTTTACCAAACCCTTCTAAAGTTATTCAAAGAGTTAAAGACCTAATGTATATCAAAGTATAAATACAAGAAAAGCCGCCCATTTCTAAAATGGACGGCTTCTCCCTCATCACCCTGTCTTGTCTAATTGAGGCCTAGTGCAAAATAATAACTACCACTGCGCCCTGGATAAAAACCCTCAAACATTACGCCTCCACTTTTATCGCTTAACTTTTCTATAAAATCATCAGTATTCTTAACATACTCGTCATCCATTTTGGTAATAATAAAGCCCTCTCTTACTACCGTTTCTTCTTTAATCTTTCCTTTTAGTATTTTATCAATTTGCACACCATGATTTACTCGATGCTTCTGCTTTAAGTTATCCGATAGATCCTTAAGTTCAACACCTAGTACATCTAAAAGTTTAGAACTTGGTTTATTAATGATCTTCGTATTTCCTTTCTTATTCCTTAATGTTAAATTAACCAAGGCTTTTTGGCCCTCTCTTTCTAATGTTATACTTATTAAATCCCCAGGTCTATATTGTGCAATGGCTTCTTGAAGTTCTGGAGCTGTATTTACAGGCATATCATTAATTTTTTTAATAATATCACCCTTCTTTATACCAGCCTCATCCGCTGCACCGCCTTCACTTAAAGCCTGTACATATACTCCATTTAAATTAGCTAAGTTCATACTTTCCGCTAATTCATTTGTTACATCTTGAATCATAACTCCAATATAAGCGCGCTGAACAATACCATATTCCTTTAAATCTCTAATTACCTTTTGAACAATATTTGTAGGTACAGCAAAAGAATAACCTGCATAAGTACCTGTTGGCGTTGCAATCGCTGTATTAATACCCACCAAATTTCCCGCTAAATCAACAAGTGCGCCCCCACTATTTCCTGGATTCACCGCAGCATCAGTTTGAATAAACGATTCTATCGCAGCTTGGTCTTTTAAGATATTTATATTTCGTCCTTTAGCACTTACTATTCCTGCAGTTACAGTTGAAGCCAAATTAAACGGATTACCAACCGCAAGCACCCATTCACCTATTTCAACATCATCCGAATTACCCCATTCAATATTTGGCAAATTTTCTTGATCAATCTTAATTAAAGCAATATCCGTAGTAGGATCCTTACCTACAATTTCCGCCGCAAAGCTACGTTTATCATTCAGTGTAACCTCCACTTTCGTTGCACCCTTAATAACATGATGATTAGTAACAATATACCCATCATTTGTAACAATAACACCAGAGCCTGATGAGGCTTGTTCCTTTGGCTTTCCATAGGAAGGATAATCATCCCTAAAGAAATGATAAAAAAAGTCATTCCCTCTAGATTGAGAGCGACTTTCATTTTCTGATTTCACAATAGACTTAATATGCACAACACTTGGAGTTGAAATTTCGGCAGCCATAGTAAAGTCCATATTAAATTTATCCGGAGCTAGTATGGTTTTATAATCTGTTAATTTAGCAGGAGATGTTGAAGTGGTTTCTATGTATTGAAGGTTTGACTTAGTCATATAGCTTACAACTAAACCTCCAATAGCTGCACTTAACATTCCAATAAATATAGGTTGAATCAGCTTTTTCATTTTTATTGATTTAATTCAAATTGGTTTTAAGTATTTTGTCCTTATAAACGTAAAGTGAACAATAATTGTACCTTTAGACAATCTTTTTAACTTTTTTTAACAGACTTTTCACATATGTTAAATGATACGGACAATGAGAGAGAATCTAATTTAATTTTCAGCAGAAAAACACAGATAGCTTCTATTCTCTTTATAATATTTGCATATATCATGATTTACTGGGTGGCGCCCTATTTTAATAATGAATCCAAAGAAAGTACAACACAAAGCATACCAAAAAAATGATTCTCCGTTTTTATAAATATCAAGGCACAGGAAATGACTTTGTATTACTAGATCAAAGAGAAGGTATATTTGAACTTAGTCAAGATCAAATAGCCTACATATGCAATCGACGTTTTGGAATTGGTGCAGATGGTTTAATGTATTTAAGAAAGCATGAAACCTATGACTTTGAAATGATTTACTTTAATAGTGATGGGCGTGAAAGTAGTATGTGTGGAAATGGTGGAAGGGCTATAGCTCGCTTTGCAGAGGATTTAAAAATAGCTGAAAATAATCTTACTTTTCAAGCGACAGATGGGCCGCATGAAGCCTGGCTAAAAACCGACATTATCGAGCTAAAAATGTCTGATGTTTCTAATATCTGCCTAAAACAGAATGACTATATATTAGATACTGGATCCCCCCATTATATTATTTTCAGCACTAATATTCAAGAGATGGATTTAAATAAAATAGCTCATGATATACGTTATAGTAAGACATACATGCCAGATGGCATCAATGTAAATTTAGTGGAAGAATTAAGTGAGGGCAAGCTGAGTATTCGCACTTATGAAAGAGGTGTAGAAGCAGAGACTTTATCTTGTGGAACAGGTGTTACAGCAGCTGCTTTGAGCTACAGCCTTAAAAAGTCTTGGTTTAAGAAGGTTGACATTGAAACTAAAGGAGGACTGCTAAGTGTAAAATTTAATAGAAAAGAACATGGATTCAATGACATTCGACTAAATGGTCCTGCCAGTTTTGTGTTTAAAGGGGAAATTCAAATTTAACAGCTAATTATAAGAGTAGAAGGCGTCTTTAAAATGCACAATATTTGGTGATTTAGGGAAATTTGAAATTGACACGATATCAAAACGGACTTCACAGTCCAGCTTGTGTATATACAAATACTGCTCAGCTGCCTTTATCAAATTTTGCATTTTTTTATGATTCACCGAATATTCCGGCAAAATATAACTCCCATTAGAACGAGTCTTTACCTCAACAAACACCAAAATATTTTTTTCTTGCATAATTAAATCTACTTCTAAGTTAGACCAACGCCAATTCATATTTAGCAATTTGAACCCTTTATTTTTCAAAAAGACCATTGCCATAAACTCTCCCGCTTTTCCCAACTCGATATGATTTAAATTATCCGACATTTGCAATTGCAAAGCTAAACACATAACGATTATTTTAATAAAATATTATTTTATTTAAATTGAGGCTATTTTTTTAAGGTGTTGACATTGACATCAGCCTGATAAAGAACCTTATTATGTAAAGCATATGTGCCATAATTTCCATATTTTTGAAAGCTGAATATGGAAGATAAAATGGATAAATTAATTGAACAATTTTCTAATCAACTTAGAGAAGCTATTAGTATCGGAGAGCAGTCTTTAATAAATAAGACTACGCTTGAAATTCGAAATATTTTAATTACTGGTTTAGGTGGTTCTGGAATTGGCGGAAATCTAGCTAATCAATTCTGTGAACACGAACTTGAAGTACCATTAATGGTAAATAAAGATTATTTTATTCCTGGCTTTGTAAATAAACATACTTTAGTAATCATTTCATCCTATTCTGGCAATACAGAAGAAACACTACAAGCCTTTAATGAAGCTGAAGCAAAAGGAGCACATATTGTATGCATTTCCTCTGGAGGCAAAGTAATTGAAATTGCAAAAGACAAAGGTTATGATCATATTTTAATTCCTGGAGGAAATCCACCTAGAACATGTTTGGGTTATTCTTTAACCCAACAACTTTTTATATTATATAAGCTTGGTTTAATTTCAGAAAGACCCATAGCAAGCTTAAAACAGATTCCTGATTTTCTAGATAAGCATGAGAAAAATATCCAAAATCTTGCAAGAGATTTGGCTGAAGACCTTTTTGATAAAATGCCAATAATCTACATTAATGCTAAAATGGAGCCCGTGGCTGTTCGTTTGCGGCAACAACTAAATGAAAATTCAAAAATTCTATGCTGGCATCATGTTATTCCAGAAATGAATCATAATGAGCTAGTTGGTTGGCGTAATGAAGATCAAAATTTAGCGGTTATTATTTTCCGTAACGAGGATGATTATGATAAAATTCAAAAACGCATCGAAATCAATAAAGGTATATTTGAAAAATATACCTCTAACCTATTTGAGATCTACTCTATAGGAGAAAATGATATTGAAAAAGCTATGTACTTTATACATTTAGGCGATTGGATTTCGTACTTCATAGCTGAACTAAGGGAAATGGATGCAACAGAAGTCAATGTTATTGACTTCTTAAAATCTGAACTTAAAAAAACATCGTAATTGGTTGACACTAAGGAAAAGGTTCAATATATGGACCTAGGTCTAATTGACTACAAGAAAGCTTGGGATTTACAAGAAAAGTACCTTAAAGGTATCATTGATATCAAAATGGCTAATAGGCATCTTGAAAAGAAAGATCAAAAAAAAAGCCCCCATTATCTTTTGTTTTGTGAGCACCCACCTGTAATAACTTTGGGTAGAAGCGGCAATATGGAAAACTTACTATTTAATGAAGCTTTTTTAGCAGAGCGGGGAGTACAGTTTTATAAAAATAATCGGGGAGGCGATGTAACTTTCCATGGGCCAGAACAAATTGTTGGATATCCTATATTGGACTTAGATTCTTTCTTTACAGACATTCATAAATACATGCGATTTTTAGAAGAAATTATAATTAGAACTATTGCTGAATACGGTATAATAGGAGATCGCCTTGATGGAGCTACTGGAGTTTGGATTGACAAAGGTATTAGTGGAAAGGAGCGAAAAATATGTGCTATGGGCGTAAAGTGTTCAAGATGGGTAACTATGCATGGCTTTGCTTTAAATGTAAACACAGATTTGAATTACTTTAACTTAATTAACCCTTGTGGTTTTATTGATAAAGGTGTAACCTCTATGGAAAAAGAGCTTGGCAAATCCATTAACCTAGTAGATGTAAAGCAAAAAATCCTCTATCATTTCAAAAATTTATTTGAAGCTGAATTAGTTTAGATGCTGAAGGATATTAAGTTTGATAAATTAAATGATGTAGCTATTGCAATGGTTCCCGAAACCAATGAAAGCTCAAATATTTGGTACACCTACATCATTAATCTAAAAGATAGCAGTATTAATAATATCTTAATCAATTCTAAGGGATATGGTAATATTGAAAATGAAAAACGCACAACTTCTATTCTGCGACATTTCATTGAATCCTTAGAAGGCCAATCATATTCAAAAATTGAGCCTATAAGCCCGGAGTTGCTAAGCTTTACACATGAATTTTGGGTAAGCTTTCAATATAACGGACAGATGTATGATAAAAAATATATTTTCCTCCCAGGTACCATAAATGAAACATATTTAGTTGACCTTCCTATTCTTAATTTAAAAGGTGTTCTAATTGTCTAAGGAAAGTTTCGAACATTATCGCTTTACTGCTGACCCAGGCCAAGATCCAATACGTATCGATATATTTATAATGCATCGTATTGAAAAGGTTAGCAGAAACAAAGTTCAAAGCCATATTAAACAAGGTCATGTTTTAGTAAATGGGGAAACTGTTAAGGCTAACCATAAAGTCAAGGCAAATGACATTATTACAATTGAGCTAACTGAGCCACCTAGAGAGTTTGAGATTATAGCGGAAAATATCCCCCTGAATATAGTTTATGAAGATGATGATATATTAGTAATCAATAAAAATGCAGGTATGGTAGTACACCCAGGATATGGCAATTATACTGGCACTATGGTTAATGCATTAAGCTATCATTTTCAGTTACCTGATAATCCAGAAGGAGATCCTAGACCTGGCCTAGTTCATCGAATTGATAAAAACACAAGTGGTCTTTTAGTCGTTGCAAAAAATGAAACAGCAATGACGCATTTAGCTAAACAATTTTACGATCATACTGTTGAAAGAAAATACATTGCTCTGGTATGGGGTAATGTAGAAGCAAATGAGGGGTGCATTCATTCATTTATTGGCAGAGATAGTAAAGACAGAAAAAAATTCAAAAGCTATGAGGAGGAAGAACAAGGCAGGGAGGCTATTACTCATTATAAAGTTTTAGAACGTTTTGCTTATGTTACTTTATTAGAGTGCCGATTAGAAACAGGTCGCACACATCAAATTAGAGTTCATATGAAATCTATTGGTCACCCCATATTTCAAGATGAAACATATGATGGCAATCGCCTACTCAAAGGCCCCCCTCATTCGAAGTATAAACAATATATCCAAAACTGTTTTAAAATTATTGAGCGACAAGCCCTACATGCACAAACCTTGGGCTTTGAACATCCTTCAAGCGGACAAATTATTAATTTTGACAGTCCTTTACCTATTGATATGGCCACAGTTATTGAAAAATGGCGCAATTATATACAACCATTTAAAGAACGTTTCAAAGATATATTTGAGAACAAATAATGTTTAAAAAATCTGAACATAGCAAAGTACGCTTGAGCAGTAAAGACTTTAAGGTCCTAGCTAAGCTTATTAGATTTATTGCACCCTTTAAAGGCACCTTCTTTATTGGGCTTTTATTTTTAGTGGGTTCTACTGCGGCATCATTGGTCTTCCCATATATTTTTGGAGCACTGATTGATATTGTAGGTGGCAAGTCAAAAGTTGGACTTAACAGTATTAATGAAGCAGCTATCGCTTTATTTGCTGTGCTTATACTACAAGCTATATTTTCATACTTTAGAATATTACTCTTCGCAAAAGTTAGCGAAGGAGCTATGGGAAATATCCGCCAGAAACTATATGCTCACATGCTACATCTCTCTATCTCATTTTATGAAAAAAATCGACTTGGAGAGTTAACAGCTCGCTTTACAGCAGATATAGGAATGCTTAGAGATACCCTTTCTACAACATCAGCCGAATTCTTAAGACAATTTGCAACCCTAGCTATTGGCACCACTCTACTTTTTTTCTTTTCACATAAGCTCACTTTTTTTATGCTTATGACCTTTCCTTTATTAGTGATACTAGCTCTTATATTTGGAAAGTTTATTAAAAAAAGATCAAAAAAGACACAATCCTTTCTTGCCGACAGTAATGTAATCGCTGAAGAAAGCTTTCAGGCTATTCCCATCGTCAAAAGCTTCACAAATGAAGCGAATCAAATAGCTCGTTATAAAAAAAGTATCGATGCAATGATTAAAGTAGCGGTGAGTACAGCTCATTACAGAGGTGCCTTTGCGGCCTTTATAATTGCAGCGCTGTTTGGAGGTATTATTGGAGTGCTCTGGTATGGCGCAATTCTAGTACAAGAAGGTAGCCTTACCATTGGAAGTTTAGTAACCTATCTTTTTTACACTATATACATTGGTGCCTCAGTAGGTGGCATGGGTGATATGTTTGGTCAAATTCAAAAAGCAGCTGGTGCTAGCGAACGAGTATTAGAAATACTCGAAGAGCATACAGAAGAAAATATAGATAATAATAAAGTATCCTTTAAGATGGGTAATATTAAATTTAATCACGTTAGCTTTGAATATCCTACTCGTCCAGAAGTTCCTGTTTTAAGTGAGCTTAACTTTGAAATAAAAAAAGGCCAAAGGATAGCCTTAGTAGGCCCTAGTGGTGGAGGTAAATCAACAATAACCCATTTAATTTCCCGCTTTTACAAAATATCTAAGGGTCAAATACTTTTAAACGATATAAACATCGAAAATATAGAATTACACTCGCTAAGAAATCAAATAGGAATAGTGCCTCAAGACATTCAATTATTTGGCGGTAGTATCCGTTATAATATTCTATATGGAAATATGAAAGCTGATGAAAAGGCTATAATTGAAGCAGCTAAACAAGCCAATGCATGGGAATTCATCAAGTCTTTCCCAGATGGTTTGGACACTGAAGTCGGCGATAGAGGCATTCAACTTTCAGGGGGGCAAAAGCAACGTATTGCTATTGCAAGAACCATATTAAAAAATCCTTCTATTTTAATTCTAGATGAAGCTACTAGCTCTTTAGATGCAGCTTCTGAAAAAGCAGTTCAAGATGCCTTAGATAAATTAATGGAAGGACGAACAAGCTTGGTAATAGCCCATAGACTTTCAAGTGTGGTTAATGCAGATTGTATTTTCGTTGTTGAAAATGGTCAAATAAAAGAAGAAGGGCAGCATAAAGATCTAATTGCTCAAAATGGATTATATGAAAATCTCGTTAAGATTCAATTCAAAGAGGCCTGACACCACCATTTTATCATCAAACATCTTTTAAAAAATCATTACATATTTCATAAAAGGCTTTAGGGTTTTCTGCATGAACCCAATGACCTACCCCTTCAATAGTTCTTAAAGTTGCATTTGGAAATAATTTCTGAATATCTGAAAATTCTGATTCTTTAATATAATTAGAAGCCCCACCTCGAACAAAAAGAGTCTCTCCTTTAAAACAAGCTGATTCAGGAATAGCAATACGTATGTTATCATATGCCATCTCAATGCCTTGCAAGTTCATCTTCCACTTAAAAGATTGATTCCCATTAGGTTCTGTAACCCGTTCCAAGTTCTTTAACAAAAATTGACGAACTCCCCATTGAGAAATATATTCGGCTAAATCTTTATCTATCTCTGAACGACGCGTATAATGCTTAAGGTCAAGCATATTCAAAGCTTTAAATATCTCATCGTGATTACCCTTTCCATAAAAGGGAGCCATATCGACTGGTATTAATTTCTGTATCCGATCAGGCTTCATATAAGCCAAAAACATTGCCACTTTAGCACCCATTGAATGCCCAATAACATTTGCCTTATCAATACCTTTATTGTCCATAAAAGCTACAATATCGCCTACCATAGCTTCATATGAAAAGATTGAACTATGCGGAGACTTTCCGTGATTCCTCAAATCAACTGAGTAAACATTAAAACTATCTCCAAACTGCATTGCCAAACTATGCCAATTATCCAGACTCCCTAATAAGCCATGCATAATAATCAATACTGGTTTATTTATTTTATCCTCTGAGCCATAAAACTTACTATTAAGCGTCAGAGGATCTATCATATTTTCACTAGACAAACTCACTGAATTGAATTTAAGATTTCCAATCTTTTTTTAAAGCTATTAAAGATTCCTATTTTCGCATAATAAAGCCAACAAAAGAAGATGGAAATCCGAATATTTGTAACCGGTGGAACCTTTGATAAGGAATATAATGAACTCACAGGACAGCTCTTTTTCAAGGACACGCACATATCCGAAGTCTTAAAAAGAGGTCGGTGCAACATTGATTTGAGTATTAGAACACTCATGATGGTAGACAGTAAGGAAATGTCTGAAATAGACCGTAAAATTATTTTAGAGAGCTGTAGACGTTCTAAAGAAGAACGAATAGTTATTACCCATGGCACAGATACTATGGTTGAAACAGCGAGCTTCTTAGCAGAAGGGGGTATGCCAGAGGGAAAAACTATTATATTAACTGGTGCTATGACCCCATATAAATTTGGTAGTTCAGATGGATTATTTAACCTTGGAAGTGCCTTGGCTTTTGCACAAACCTTGCCTGAAGGTATCTATATTGCAATGAATGGCCGCTTTTTTAATTATGACAATTGTGTTAAAAATAATCGAGTGGGCTTGTTTGAAAAACGAACAGATTTTTAATTTTTAAAAGTCTAATTACAGTCACAACTTTTAAGTCTATAAGTAAGGTGTAATCCTAAGTACGGCAAACACATTTCATTCTTTATCTCTTTTCGGAAAACAGCATCATAAACATCCAATGTGGTTTTTACAGATTGTTGGTTTATATAATCTTGATAATTTGATGAAAAGAAGTGTTTATGCCAAAAAATCTCATTCCACGAAATTTCCGCATTGAGAAAAAAGCGATTTTTAATATTCAATAATGTCTTACCCAAATTTAACTGCATTGCTAAAACCATTGGCTTATAGCCTAAATAAAAAGGCCCTAAATTTGAATTAGAACTAGGATTTTGAATATTAGTTCCAAAGTAATTGAACAAATCTTCTGACTCTAAATAAGAATACGTATAATCTCTAAATTGCAAAGAAAAGCTAACATAAAAAGCGCTAAAGCTTCTTTCAAAACCAAGTCCAATTAAGCTACCCAATTTATACGAGGGCTCTATAAGCGTCCGTAAATCATCATCAAGACCATGAGTAGTCATATAATTAAAATATTGATTACTCATTGCAGAGCTTATCTTTCCTCCTTGAACGAAAAAGGCCGATTTCTGATTTAGTTGATAATTAAATTGGAGTTGAAAGTGCGAAGGAAAATAGGCCCCTAATCTAAAACTAATTGTAGAATCAGTATTAAAAGGAATCTGACCATAAAATTTGGAACAAAGCACCAAAGTCAAAAAAATCAGGCCGAAACACCTAAACATGCAAATAATATTTATAGCTCTTAAAGGAAGTAATATCAATTTTAACCCCCTTTTTAAATATACCAAACACACTCGATCCACTTCCGCTCATACAAGCATACTCGGCTCCTTGCATTAAAAGATTATTCTTTAATTTTTTAATATCAGGATACTCCTTCAATATTACTTCCTCAAAATCATTTTTTATTGTTGACCAATTGTAAGGATGCTGTCTAAAATCTTCGACCCAACTTTGATTTAACTTTTTTGGAACTAATTGACTATAAGCCCAGGCTGTATTTATATGAATACCTGGATATACTACAACTATCTCATATTGATTCAGATCAATATTAAATGGATTTAAAACATCACCTAAACCTGTTGCCAAACATGATTTATTATAAATAAAAAATGCACAATCACTCCCAAGTTTTCGAGCATATGACAACATTTGATTCTGACTAAGCTTAAGCTCAAAAAGCTGGTTAAGGCTTTTTATCATAGAAGCAGCATCTGATGACCCTCCCCCTAATCCTGCTCCCATTGGAATACACTTATGCAAGTGAATAGATACTGGTTCCAAATCAAAATCATTGGCTAGTAGATTATAAGCCTTTACACATAAATTATCATTCTTATTTCCAGGAATCGAAAGACCTGTCGAATTAAAACTCAATTTATTTGATGGTAAGACCTCTAAAATATCACACCAACTTATGGGGTAAAAAACACTCTCTAACTCATGAAAGCCATCTTCACGTTTCGCATGAATATTTAACCCTAGATTAATTTTCGCATTTGGAAATGATAGCATCAGGGCATTTTTTTTCGTTTAGCAAAAAAGGGCAATAAAATCTTAGCTACAGGCTCTGCTATATCGACAGGAATAAAGTCTATTTTATATTGTCCAGACTTAATCTTTAATTCATGTACGAATGCTTTCATCTTTTCTTTATAGACTTCTTTGACCTCAGAAGGATGTAACTTTATGCGCTCCCCACTTTCAATATCTTCAAAAAGATAAGGACGATCTTCAAAATCAAAATTCACTTCCTTAGACCAATCCATGATATGAAAAACTAGTACTTCATGTTTGTTATGTTTAAGGTGCTTCAATGCGCCAAAAAGCTTATCCTGATCATCTGCACTTTCGAGCATATCAGAAAATAAAATCACTAATGACCGCTTATGTATTTGATCTGCTATGGAATGCAAGGCTGATGCTACTGCCGTATTTTGTGATTTCGAACCAGACTTTAAACGCTCATTTAAAAGACCAAATAAATGACTTTGATGTCGAGCCGAAGATTTAGCATCATAATGAGCATTAATCTTATCAGAAAACAAGGTCATTCCTATACTATCCCTTTGTTTACGCAACACATACATCAGAACAGCAGCAGAAAACAGTGCAAAATGCATTTTCTTCCCTCTATCAATATACATAGATGGAGACTCATCAATTAATATATGACACCTTAAATTTGTTTCCTCCTCATATCGCTTGACAAATACTTTATCTGTACGAGCAAACACCTTCCAATCAATGTGTTTTGTATCCTCTCCGTCATTATATAAACGATGCTCTGCAAATTCTACCGAAAATCCATGAAAAGGACTTTTATGTTTACCAACCATATAGCCCTCAACGAGTTGTTTGGCTAAAAACTCAATATTGCTATACTTTTGTATGTCTTCTAATCGAATTAGCATAATAAAAAAAAGGCGCGACATTAGACGCACCTTTTAATTAGTCTAGATTAATCGTCTTAAATGTGTGCTTCAAGCTTCTCTACTAAAGCTGCTTTAGAAGCTGCCCCAATCTGCTTATCTACAATCTCACCTCCTTTGAAAAAAAGAATAGTAGGAATAGATCGAATACCATAAGTTGTTGCCGTTTGTGAATTATGGTCAACATTGACCTTACCTATTACGGCTTTACCCGCATATTCATCAGCTAACTCTTCAACCATTGGTCCAATCATGCGGCATGGGCCACACCATTCTGCCCAAAAGTCAACTAGGGCCACTTTATCTGAATCTAATACTGTTTCTTTGAAATTTTGATCTGTTAATTCTAAAGCCATCTCTTTAGTATTTAGTGTTTTTTAATGTGTACAAATAAATAAAAAATTATTCTCTTAACCTACTTAATTAATTCGATATGTTATTTCCTTAATCTCATCCAAGTCTTCAACTAGGGCCTTGGATATATTAAGCCTTGTTTTTTTGGAGCTCATCTCAACTTTCATCCTCTCTATAGGATCTAACAAATTAAATTTAAGCGCATGTTTGCCGGGGTGCTTCTCACATATCTCTTCAAATCTGGCAATCATCTCTTGGTCGACCTTTGAAATAGGCAAATCAATTGAAATTTGCTTTAACAGTTCTTCTCTTACGCCACCAATAAGCTGAATATGATTGATTTTAAGTTCATACTGATCTTCTGACTTATATCTTAACTGAACTTTACCTTTTGCAAATAGAATCTCACCTACAACTAAAAAGTGTCTAAATTTTAAATAATCTTCTCCAAATAGCGCAAATTGCTGACTACCCGAAAAGTCTTCCATTGTAAACAATCCAAAACGTTTACCCCTCTGGGTCATACGTTCCTGAGCACTTGTTACAATCCCAGCAACGGCAATATCTTTATTCCTTAGTCGCTTGATATCTGGAATAGGCCTACATAAAGCTTCTATTTCTAAGCGATAATCATCCAAAGGATGTCCCGAAATATAAATACCTACAACATCCCTTTCTTTATTCAACTTCTCCATGTCTGCCCAATGGCTACATGTCGGAAATTCAGGAACTTGTATGTCCTCTATAATCGCCTCGCCGAATAAGGAATTTGCCATTGTTATTTTATCACTTTGCAGCTTATTTCCCAACTTAATCGACTGCTCAATCATATTAAGATCAGTCTCTTGTTTCTTATAAAAGTATTGAGCCC
>CAJXBJ010000039.1 GCA_913050195.1 uncultured Saprospirales bacterium | reverse complement strand
CCTGATTTGTTAATTTTAGATGATTGTCTTTCTGCAGTAGATACTGAAACAGAATATCATATACTTAAGAATCTTCAGGATGTGTTTTTACAAAAAACGGTTATTTTTATTACACATAGAGTACTATCCTTAAAGAATATGGATCGCATTCTTGTAATGAATGATGGATGTGTAGTTGAAGAGGGCAGTTTTGATAAATTAATGAGAAGCAAAGAGTTGTTTTATAATTTTTATGAGCAACAAAAGCTAAAAGTTGATTTAAATAATTCCATTTCAGAATAGAAATTACGCACACATATATTTAATCTTTATGTTTATTTTATTACATTTGCTTGAATTAATTATTGCAATTAAATAATACAAAGTTGGAGCACGATAACAGAGATAGAAAGGAGCCCGTTCATTCAATGAAGCTTAAAGCCGGTAGGAAAAGAACTTATTTTTTTGACGTTAGACCCACTAAATCAAATGATTATTATTTAACCATTACGGAAAGCAAAAAACGCTTTAACGCTGATGGATACGAAAGACATAAGATTTTTATCTATAAAGAAGACTTAAATAAGTTTATGAATGCCATGGAAAAGTCTGTAAATCACATCAAAACAGATTTAATGCCTGAGTATGACTTTGATAGTTTTCGTAGAGAAGATGACATAGTAGAATTGCCTACAGATCAAAATGCTTCGTATACTAAAGATGAAAGCTCAGAATCAACATCAAATGACACAGCAGGTATTACTGATGAAATTGATGATGAAGACTTGAAATGGTAATTTAAACTTTTAACAATACACTTTGAAAGCTTCAGGAAATCCTGAAGCTTTTTTTTTATTTTCGCGCTAAATAATAATTATATGGGGTTACAATGTGGTATAGTTGGATTACCGAATGTAGGAAAGTCTACATTATTTAATGCCTTAACAAATGCTAAGGCACAGGCAGCAAATTTTCCATTTTGCACAATAGAACCTAATGTTGGTGTAATAAATGTGCCGGATCAAAGACTAACGGTTTTAGAAAAACTAGTAGATCCTGAAAAAGTACAGCCCACTACAATTGAGATTGTAGATATAGCTGGACTAGTACAAGGAGCTAGCAAAGGTGAAGGACTAGGAAATCAATTTTTGGCTAATATTAGAAATGTAGATGCAATACTGCATGTTGTTAGATGTTTTGATGATGATAACATAACACATGTACATGAAAGTGTTGAACCAATAAGAGATAAAGAAATTATTGATACTGAACTTCAGCTTAAGGATTTAGACACCCTTCAAAAGCGCTTAGAAAAAGCAAATAAAATGTCAAAATCAGGTGATAAAGCAATGGCAAAAGAAGCTGAACAGCTTCGCGAGCTAATTGATTTTATATCTGAAGGGAAATCTGCACGCAACTTTGATTTTGACGAAGACTTTCTGTTAAACATTAAAGATCTTCATTTATTAAGCATGAAACCAGTATTATATGTTTTTAATGTTGATGAAGAAAGTGCAGTTAATGGTAATGATTATGTGAATAATATATCTACTTTAATTGAAAAAGAAAAAGCCCCATATTTAGTTATTTCAGCAGCTATTGAATCAGAAATTATCGAACTAGAAAGTTTTGAAGAGCGCCAAATGTTTTTAGAAGAATATGGTTTGACCGAATCTGGCTTAAACAAGCTAATTAAAGGAGCATATACCCTATTAAATCTTATTACATATTTTACCGCAGGGAAACAAGAAGTGCGAGCATGGACAATAAAAAATAAAACTAAAGCTCCAGGGGCAGCAGGTGTTATTCATACGGACTTTGAAAGAGGCTTTATTAAAGCTGAAGTAATAAGCTTTGCGGATTATGAATCATTGGGTTCAGAACAAGCTTGCAAAGAAAATGGCAAAATGCGTTTAGAAGGTAAAGAATATGTAGTTGAAGATGGAGATGTCATGCATTTTAAATTTAATGTTTAAGTTAATAATTGAAAGACTTAGAATGGCATAGTAAGGCTTTTAAAGATTTAAGCAATCAAGATCTTTACAATATTTTGATGATACGACAAGCTGTATTTGTTGTAGAACAAAATTGTCCTTATCAAGATTGTGATGGTCTAGACGAAAAGGCTATACACATATACGGAATAGCAGGCAACAACATACTTGCTTATGCACGTGTTTTTCAGCCTGGAATAACCTATAAAGAAGCGAGTATTGGACGTATTTTAACCTCACAGTATCACAGGGATGAAAAACTTGGTTATCAATTGGTTAGAAAGTGTATAGATTATATAAGCAAACACTACCCTAGTTATGGTGTTAGAATATCTGGTCAATGCTATGCTATGGCCTTTTACGAGAAGTTAGGTTTTAAGGCTGAAGGAGACACTTATTTAGAAGATGACATTCCTCATGTTGAGTTAGTTATTGATAAGAACCAGATGCCGTGAGATTAAAACTAAAAATACATCACTTAGTCTTTTTATATATTTTCTGCACACTTACAACTGCCTGTTCCAATGCAAAAAAAGCAGAAACAAAGAAGCCTTTAGATGTTATAAAAATTGCGAATTACCCACCAGATTCAGCTCTATTTAAGAAAATAGACAAATATTTCAGGAAGAAATACAAACAGCGTTCTTTTAGTGGAAATATTATTGTCTCTAAAAAAGGTGAAATCTTATATCGAGAAAGTATGGGATATAGGAATGTCCGTGCTAAAGAAAAACTTGATATTAATTCAACTTTTGAGTTAGCATCGGTAAGTAAACCTATAACAGCAATGGCAATATTATTGCTAGCACAAGAAGGTAAAATTGATTTGAATGACAGTATTAACAAATACCTTCATGGCTTTCCTTATCTTGGAATAAAGATTAAACACCTTTTATCGCATCGAGGAGGCTTAAGTAATTACATGTACTTTGCGGATGATCATTGGGATAAAAAGAAGGTTAAATTTATCACCAATAAAGATGTTGTTAATTTATATAAAGCACACGTGCCGAGGCCCTATTATTTACCAAATCGCAGATACAATTATTCTAATACTGGTTATTGCTTGTTAGCTAGTATTATAGAGAAGGTATCCGGAAAGCGCTTTCATGATTATTTAGACGATCATATATTTAATCCATTGGGAATGAATAATAGTTTCGTTTATGACACTATAATCAACAAGGGAGATAGCAGTATATATACCTTTGGTCATGAAAAAAACAATCGAAAGGTCAAGCTGTCATATTTAAATGGAGTTGTTGGAGATAAGGGAATTTACTCAACCATTGATGATATGTTTCTTTTTGATCAAGCTTTATTTAATTATAAATTAATTGACTCGGCAAATTTAGTTTCAGCATTTAAACCACAACATAAAGATTTGTACAAATGGGATAACTATGGCTATGGTTGGAGACTGGATGTCAAAAACCCCAACAATCGAATTGTTTACCATACTGGCTGGTGGAATGGCTATAGAACCTATTATATAAGAAAGCTAGATAAAGATGCATCTATAATTGTTTTAAATAATACAACACGTGGAGCTTTTCTGAAGCTAAAAGATTTATTGCAACTCATTTAATTATTTGCGATAAATAATTTTAAGCATCTTTTGAGTTTGTCCAGATGAATTTGATGCCGAAATATTAATATAGTTCTCTTGAGGCTCTAAATCAGCTTTAAACTTTATTACTTCATTTAAAGCATCATATGTAAACGAATCAATAATGGTTTGATTTATTTGAACAATTATATCCTCTTTAGAGGACATTTGAACTAAAGCTTCTACCTCATAAGACCTTTGATTGACAGTCGATCCGCTAGTATTTGGCTTAGTGAAAACAATTTTGGGCTTTAATGCACTTACTGGACTTTCATAATTGATTTTAAATTCTTCAAGGACCTCACCATATCCATTATCTGCTGATACCTGAATAATATTTAATTCTTCTTTTAATGCGATTTGCATTCGCATGGCACCCGTTTCTGAATCAAAAGTAAATCTTGTAAAATCTTCACCATTTATTGTTACTGAAATATCTTCCTTATCAGTAATTCCACCAATTATTAGCTTTGCTGCAGAACTTGCTTTCATCGTATTATAAGGAGATGTTTTAGGAATTACACGTTCAATTATAGCTTTTTGCTGCGCATATAAATTACTACTGTAAAAGCTACAGATTATGATTAATTGAATAAAGGCATTTTTTAAGCTTCTTATTTTCACTTAACTTTACTTTTTTACAATAAATAATAAACATCCATACTTACTGAAATTATGAAATTTTATTGGATTATAGTTTTGGCATTAATGCTTTTTTTAAATGCCTGTAAAAAGAAGGATGAATCATTACAAAAAAGAGGATGTATTGATATAAACTCACCTTTTTATGATAGCACAGCAGAAGATGATGATGGTAGCTGTCTTTATATTTATGCAGTCGAAATGGAGATAACTGATTTTCCAAGTAAGGATGCAAACGGAAGTAATTGGGATGTCGTTCCAGGTACAACAAAACCCGATTTACTTCTTACCTTAAAAAAAGAAGATAGTAGTACCACAAATTTCACTTCATCAGTTCTAAATAACAGTTCAGTAGCGGACGATAATATTTGGACCACGCCTGAACCTATATTAATGTTAAATGAAGGATGGGAATGGGAATTGTGGGATGATGATGTCGATGCTAATGATTTAATGGCTCAGGGTTCTTTTAACCCCATTATTGAATATGGTCAAGAAAGCATATTGCTTACTTCAAATGATGAAAAAACTAAACTTACGCTGAGCTTTATTTTAAGTGAAAAAGAAGAATGAAAAAGTTTCTAGTCATATTAAGTTGTTGTGCTCTATTTTTACAATGTAAAAAAGTCAAAGAAAACTTTTTAATAAAAGGAGATTGGGTTGTTGAAGCTTGTTATATGAATGGTGGTTCTATAAATCTCATGAACAATGCTCTTCCCTATTTTGAGGAGGGTGAAGGAAGATACCAGTCAAAGTTTTATAAAGACGGACTTTGCTTAGGGCAATACTACACACATGACACATTAAATTACGAGGTTTTGGGAAACTGGGAATTCCGGAAGAAAAAGGTATACATGAAAATGGATGTATATATTAATGGGGAATTTGACTTCCAAAAAAGCGGAAAAAGAGAATACACACTTTTCTCAGATAGCAATTACATTGATCTGTATGATATGGGATATGTTAGTCTATTAGTAAAGATTAAAAAATTATAAGAAAAGCCTAAGGTGCATTAACTACATGCACATCAAAAACCATAGTTGCCTCTATTTGTATATCCTGAAGAACTATTTCATCTGCTACCATCTCTGTACGCAATGAATAATTACCACTTTTTATATAGCTATCAAGCACCTCATTGTCAGAAGTTAAATATATTGTTTTTCCAATATCAGGCGAAGCATTGTAGTGATGAGCTAAAGGAATTTCTGGTAAATCATCTGAAGATATATACATAAAGAAGTCATCTACAAAACCAAAATCTAAATTAGAAGGGGTAAGTAACTCTAACTTTAACGAATGCAAACGAATATCATCAACCATATTCATGTACGGGTCGCTAACGGTTCCAGAGTCGACAAAATTAAATGTCATATCAAACATAGGAAGATTAATGGGAATATTAATTCCTGAAAAAGAAGGAATTTCAGTAATCATCTTTTGTTCAAACTTAATGCGCATATCCCTATAATCTTGATCTGCACCTAATTCTTTTTTACAGCCACTTAAGGAAATTATTGTGGTCAATAAACCGCCAATTAATATTAAATTTTGAATATGCATTATTTTTGAAGCATTAGTTTTCTTTGAAAAGACTCACCATTAATCTTAAGAGCAATAATATAAAAACCATTTGAAAGATGCTCCGTGTTTAACATTAAACTACGCTCCCCTTCTTCAATTGAAGTAAATATAACCTCCTGACCAATATTATTAAACATTACCAAACAACTATTCTTATCATTTACCTCTTCAAAATCAACATTTAAATTATAATTAAATGGATTTGGATATATTAAAACAGAGCTACTCTTAGTTTTTTGAGTTATATCAGTTACAACACAAGTTGAAATTTTAATTTCATCTAAATATAACATATCCATATCATCAGCAAAATGATGAAAGCCAACATAAATTGATTTACCGCCATAAGTCGCTCCATCTAATTGAAGTACTTGGTCCGTCCATTGTGTATGATTATTAGTCATCATATCATTATCTGAAAACTCCGTTAAAGTATCACCACCAAAATTAAAATTATTTGCTAGTGGTCCAAACTCATTGACCATTACTCGATACGCATTTCTCTTATTATTATCTCCAAATTTATGTTTCCACTTTAATTGAGCTCCTGTCGAAGGTATTGTGATAGGTCCAAAATTAAGCCAATCATCAGCCTGACCAGCAGGCACATATTCTGAGGTCACACCTGTGTAATTATTTTGAGCGCCATTTACAGTTTCATCAAAGTCCATCCATCCAGAGGTAATTCCAAATCTAGTAGTTACATAATCTACTTGCAGTGTGCCATTTGAATTACTATAATCATAGGCAGAACCACTATAATTTAAACCATAAAATATTGCAGTCCCTAAATAATCATCAAAAACAGCATCCTCATCGTACACCTCTACAGAATAATCTTCATCCATTAAAAGATGACTTATATTCCATGAAACAGGCGGATCTGTATCGTCAACCGTCGTACTGGTCCAAATATTATTTGATGATGAATCTTCTAGTTTAAAGTATAAATCAGGCGTCTCAATACCATAATCAGCTGGAATATCAGAAATAGTAATTGATGATAAATAATTTGGGGGCATATTTTGATCATCATCTATTTCATAAGTTAAAAATCCAGTTGTGTAATTATTGTCAACATAATATGAAGGAAATGAATAATGAAAAATTGAGTCACATGGATTATCAGAAACAAAGATAAACTGAGAAGTTGAATTAGCTCCTCCAGAATTTGACACACTCAAATCAACTTGATAAGTGCCTACTGATGTAAACTCCACTTGAATATTTTGATCACTTAATGTCGAATTATTTAACAAATTGTAAGTCTGTGGACTAATTGACCAAGACCAAGATGTAGGATTATTTGTAGAAATATCTGTGAAAGTCACTGCTTGATATAATTGGGGGTTTGGCGTACTAGACGTAAAGGCTGCTGTAGGGCCATTGCTTCCACTTACATTAATATAATTTGTTTTTAGCATGGTATCTGCTCCACTAGAATTATTAACTATTAACTGCACATCATAATTCCCACTATTACTATAGCTAATACTAGTTGGGTTTTGAACTGAAGAGGTGTTTGGACTTCCTCCACTAAAAGTCCAGCTCCATGAAGTGGGTGAATTTGTTGATAGATCTGTAAAATTTATACTAGCACCTACACTTATGTTTGTGTTACTAGTAGAAAACTCTGCATTTGGGGCACCTCCACTTGCTCCACAACCGTAAAAGCCAGTAGCGTTTAAGTTAGAAGCCAAATGTTGCGTGTTTCTTCCAGCAGTGTTTACCAAATGATTATGAGCAAAAGTTTTTTGCTCATTAGTAAACAAATTCATACACTGATCATCAGTATAATCCATATAGTTCATAAACATATCTCCTGAATTACTACAACTCATACTAGGGTGTGTAGGGCAACCATAGTTTTCTGTGTTTTGTATGGGCGTATCACTAAAGCCATCATCATCAGAACAACCACCAGCATTTTGGCCCCATACATGGTGAAGACCAAAATAATGTCCAATCTCATGAACCGCTGTCCGACCCTTATTATATGGGGCTGAAACCGTTCCTAAAGTCCCAAAATATTCATGTGCAATTACAAGACCGTCAAGGGATGGTGTTACCCCCGGAAAATATGCATAACCAATTAGATTTCCATTATCAATACTTCTAACTACCCAAATATTAAGATACATATTTGGATCCCATTGAATAAGAGCCTTTAAATTTGCATCATTTGCTTGGTTTAATTCTGTGTAGGTTGATGATTGAACTCGATTTATTCCATCATGACAATTACCATTAGGGTCTTTTTGAGCTAAAAAGAAGTTTATCTGCATATCAGCAGCTACTGATGTAAATGAGGCAGGGGTATTTGATGCATCAGCATTTAGACGCCTAAAATCTTCATTAAGGGAAGTGATTTGACTTTCAATTTGTGCGTTTGAAATATTTTCTGCTCCATTATCATGAATAACATGTACTACAACAGGTATATTATATACAGTTTGCTGCCGATCCGACCATTTAATATGCTGTTTTTTTAAGTTTTCATTAAAAATATAATCCCTTTTATATTTTTCAATAGGATGATCATTATAATATTTCTGAACCCCACAACTTGGTCTAAACTCCGCTTGACCAAAAAATAAAAAACAATTCCAAAGTAAACTTAATAACAAAAATCCTCGCATAATCCTCTATCTGTTTCTTATAAAATTAGGCAATGATGAACGAAAAATCTATTCTTTTACAATTTTATAGTGCCACTTATATTTATCAGCATTTAATTCTAAGAAATACATTCCTGGTAACCATGCCTCAATATTTATTTTAAATTGATGGCAATCACTTATATAATCTCTATACACACACTTACCTGTAATATCATATACTTGTAATTGACAATTATGATTTTTATTCATTTTTACATCAATAAAACCCACTGCAGGATTAGGTCCTATTTTAGGCTTTAGATCTTTATGCTTTACTGAAGTAATTAATGATGAACAATCCCGTACTTGAATATTATCTAAATCTAACGACCACATTCCATTAGAATTATGATTAAATGCAAAATATAGAGACTTGCCACCATAATTTACTGGATCTAAAAAGACTTCTTTGCGCGTCCATATCAAATCACCAAATGTCAAAGAGTCGTTATCAACAACCTCATACAAGATATCTCCACCATAATTGAAATTATTCGTAGAACTCCCAAACTCATTAACTAAAAGACGATAACCATTTCTATGAGCATTATCCCCATATCTATGCTTCCATACTACAGAACCACCTCCTAAAGGCACATCAATAGGCCCAAATACAAACCAGTCGTCTGCAGTTCCACTAGGGTTAAAAAATGATGTGGCTCTTATATAATAATTTGAATCAGTTCCGTTTAAAAGCTCTGACTTATACATCCAATTTGAAGAAACTCCCAAAGTACTTGTATTTATTTTTACTTCTAAATCACCATTAGAATAAGTATTACTTGTATTTGTTCCTAAAAAATGCACACTTCCTAAATCATCATCATGTCCAAGCTGATCTTCTTCTATAACTTGAAGCATATAGACTTCATTTCCTAAAAGCGTCATATGACTCCACTGGACAGGAGGATATGTATCAATTAAAGTATCACTGGTATATAAAAGCACATTAGAACTATCATAAAGCTTAACATACAAATCAGGTGATTCACTTCCATATGTATTTGGCACATCTAGAACTTCAATACTTTGCATATAATTCAATGGTCGATTTTGATCAATATCAATATAACTTGTATCAAACATCAACGAATTTGAAGGATGAATAATATAGTTCGGGAATGCCACATGAAGTAAAGTATCACAGGACATATCACTTACATAAATAAATTTTGTTGAATAATCAGATCCAAAAGCATTCGATACATTTAGATTAATGGTATAAGTGCCTATATCATTAAAAATAAGCTCAATATTTTGATCAGTATTAGTTGTGCCGTTTATATAACTGTAGGTTGAAGGCGAAATAGTCCACTGCCATACTGAGGGATTATTTAAAGACGCATCATTAATATTAACACTTTGGCCTATTATCGGATTAGATGCTGAAAAAGTAAAATCAGCTATAGGCCAATTATTTTCTACTGATAGAGATTTATGATATGTAGCTTGACTTTGTGCATTAACCAAATGCATTAAATAAATATTTATTAGTAAGAATATATATCTAAGCATATTAGTCCAAAATTGCTACTCTATCTCTGTATATATGACTACCAGCTATAACCTCAACTATATAAACTCCAGACTTAAAAGGTTCTAAATCTAAAATAGTAGATCGCTCATTTTTATTCTCAAAAGATGTAGACAATAAGCACTTACCACTAACATCATACAAACGAACCATTTCTAAATAATCCAAACCTCTATAATTAACATTTAAAGTACTTTTGGCAGGATTTGGAAAAAGATTCAGACGTTCTGAAGGCTCAGGCATTAAACTAACTGGAGGTGAATTACATCCTCTTAATATAATCTCATCTAAATGGAGTGCAAACATATCATTTGCATTGTGCTGAAAAGCAAAATAGACTTGCTGCCCTCCAAATGTTTGATCACTTAATTCTATATTTTGTCTAGTCCATTTAGTATGATTATCCGTTAAAGAATCATTATCCTGATATGTTCTTAGAGGAATACCATATTGCGTAAAATCAGATATTTGCCCTCCATTTAAACTAGCATGAACAATATATCCATCTCGATACGAATTTGATCTCATATGATGATTCCATACAAGTTCTGCGCCTTCATTAGGAATGGTGATTGGTCCAAATGTAAGCCAATTGTCCGCTGAAGCCAAAGGCGTAAAATATGATGTTGCTCCATAACAATAATTTGAATCATAATGCCAAATATCATCCCTTACGGTCCAATTATGGTCATAACCATGATTATATTGCCATAGAGTTACACTCAAGCCATTACCATCAGTATAGGTCTCAAACCCTTTTTTATACGCCCCTGGAAAGCTCACATAACCCATATCGTCATCACCACTCCAACTTCCATCATCATCCCATACATGATATTCATAGGTTTGATCAGTAGTAAACAAGATAGGACTATAATACCACCAAACAGGAGGGTTTTCATCATCAATAGTGGTAGACGAATGAATTAAATTATTATTAGAATCATAAATCTTATGATATAGATCACAAGATGTACCCACATCACAACTTCCAGAAACAGAACCAACTTTGGAATCATAAATTATCTGAACAGGTAAATTACCGTCATTATCAAAATTATTAATAGCAAATAAGGCCGAATCAATCGAATTCACTTCATAATCTGGAACCTTAATCCACATTAAAGTATCACAAGGAAATTCTGTGACATAAAAATCCTCTTCATAAATATCATTACCATAGCTATTATTGGCTTCCATTCTAACCTTATAAGTACCAGGCTGGTAAAATTCTAATATGATATCCTTATTTGTTGAATTTGTGCCACTCAAAAAGCCATATGTATTAGGAGTAATCGTCCATTGCCATGATGTTGGTGAATTATATGAAAAATCATTTATTTGAACAGTACTATACACTAATGGATTATTTGAGCTTGCACTAAACTGAGCCACAGGAGAAGTACCTCCTTGATTAACCACTATATAGTTTGTGATTACCTTTGTATCGGTACCATCACTATTTTCCACTGTGAGCTCTACATCAAAATATCCAGGGTAATTATATTCAATATTTTGCGGGTTCTGAACATTTGAAGTCCATGGGCTGCCACCTGAGAATGTCCATGTCCATATCTGCGGAGAATTCAACGACTGATCATAAAAATCAATGGTATCTCCAACATTGATATTAAAGCTTGATGCAGCAAAATCCGCTACAGGAGCAGTCTGAACAGATTGTATAGGTGGTCTTCTTAACTCAATTCTTGGATTCAAATTAGTCTGCGAAAACAGAAACAATTGTATCGAAAACAAAAGACCGATGTATAAAATTCTTTGCATATAGAAAATTAAGCATTTTAATTTTCACCAAAAAAAAAGAGGCTACCTATTTAAAGATAACCTCTTTCGCATTTACAGTGTTTCTTGTTAGTTCAGTACAATCTGTTTTCCAACAGTAATTCCACTAAACGTAGATTGAATCGTATATACTCCCTTCGCATAACCGCTTAAATCAACAGCATATTTAAGGCTATCATCTAATTCAATATTATCAACATCAATAATGATTTCACCCAATGCATTGAAAATTCTAAGGCTTACCTCATCATTTTCCTTCGCATTGAATAAGACATCAAACTGTCCATTAGTTGGGCTCGGGTAAGCATTAACTGCAAAGCTAGAGAAGGCGTCACATTCAATGCTATTTGATCCATTAACTACAACGCTTTGCGTATATGTTTCTGATCTTCCTTCACCATCCTCAATTGTTAACTCAACATCAAAGGTTCTTGAGAAAGCTCCATCCACATTGAATACCTTTTCTGGATGACGAGCATTACTAACACTTCCATCACCAAAATTCCACGTATATGATATATTATCTCCAAAAGACATGTCCGTAAACTTAACATTATCTCCTGAACACACATTTGCGTTATCAACATCAAATTCTGCTGTAAAGGCTTCAAAATATGCCGATGTTGTTACTGTTGTATTTGCTCCTGAGTCATCATAATCTGCAGAGATTAAATCACCATAAGTAGCCTTCAGTTGATTGCCAGCACTCACTAAAGAGTTTAGGCTAAAGCTTGCTGAATATGAACCAGAGTTAATCTCCGTCTCATATGCCATTATAGTAATACCTTGCTGATCTGTTGTTGAATAAATAGTCACTTCTACTGAATCAATAATATCCACACTTCCTTCTAAATCAAGATCCTTAATTTCAACTATCCCCTTATCACCATAATTTTGGAATAAAGACTTATTAAAATCAACATAAGCTAAGCCTAAGACGTCATCACTTACAAACATATCAAATCTTGCAGAGTCAAGTGCACCACTAGGATCAACTACTTGTACATCAATATTGTGATAACCACCCTCTAAAGTACCTGGGGTCCATTCGATTAAACCAGTATTAGAAATAGTCATCGTTGAAGGACCATTCAAAATAGAGTAAGTCAATGGATCATTGTCCTCATCTTCTGCTAAAAGCTGATAAGAATATAAATCTCCTACTTTACCATATGCATCAAATGTTTGATCTTTAACATAAGGCGCGTTATTTAAAGTAGTACTTGTAAACTTAAACGCTAATACATTAGACATGGCACTTTGACGTCCTAAAGAATCCATAGCAGTTAGAGCAAACTCATAATTCAAGCCAGGAGTAAAGTTTACAAACTCAAAAGAGTTAGTATCACCAAAAGCTATGTTATAACAGTTATAATCCAACTCCCCTTGATCATTCGTATAATACAAGTAGTAATCCATAGGAGTACTATCCTTAGCAAACGTAAATATTATAGATGTGTCTGTTAAAGCATGTGTTAAATTCAAAGGCGCTGCTGGAGCATTAGCCGTCACTAATGTCATCTTTGTTGAATTATATGACAGATCGTGCTGACCGATTGAATCAACAATCTCTGCATACATATAATAAGTACCAGTTGGAAGATCACTATAATTAATATCAATAGCGTCTGTAGAACCATTCTCCTCATAATTATCAACTAAGATGAGGCCATCACCACCCTTACAATCATTATCAACGCCAAAAGCAATTAATGCATTGTCATCCGGATCAGAGTCTGTCCACTCTAAATTAAGAACCTTAGAAGTTGCATCATTTGTCAAATCTCCCAATTCAATAAATGGAGGCATATTCGCTCTTAATACATTGATTGAATCGTTTGCATCTTGACTCCATATACTGTAATCACCAAATGCTGGGTTCTCAATATGATAGCAAGCATAATTACCATCATTGCTTTCAAAATAAGAGATACCAGGGTATGTTGTAGTTTCACTCGGTAATAACGAATCCCCATTTGGCAAGTATAACTTGGTAATAGGAATTGCTAAGTCACCCTCAGCCTCAACAATAATACTCTTCGTTGAGTTAAACACCTCAAAATCCTTAAATATGCTACCTGAAGCTCTATTGATGCCCAAAGCATAACGTGCTTCAGCAGGCATAACCTGATAGTTAATACCATAGCTCAAACCAAATCCACTTCCAGCCCATTGAACTTTATAGAACATCTTAGGTATTGAGAATCCTAAAGCTTGTGCATTTAGCTCTGCAAAACCCGTTAGATATGACGTATTCACATAGTTCTGACAAGTTGCAATAACATGATTATAAGGATACAAGTAAATTAAAGGATATCTAATAAATGCCGGCATAGAATCTACCATTGATTGTGGTGGCATTTTCAAATTAGCACCAAAGATACCTGAGAATTTAATTGGATCAGTTGCTGGTTTAGTAACTGAGAATTCAGCAAAGCCCTCAATAAAGTTTTTATAACCTACATGTCCCCATACTAAGAACTTATTAGACCAAACTTTAAATCCTGTTTGAGCCAAATAATGGTTGAAAATACTAATCTTACCAGTAGCGGCGAACATTGTTCCTAGCTGATAAGAGGCTGAAATATCTAAATACCCTAAAGCCTCAAAAGACATAGGCGTAGCAGGCACAATATGCGCGCCTAAGGTTATTTCTAAAGGCGGAGGTGTGCTCAGATATTGAACAGATCCGTAACCAGTAGAGATCGCCAATCCTGTTGTTCCTAAAGGAATAGGAGTTAAAGGAGATACAGATAATCCAATCTGATCTAACTTACCTTGACTAATTCTTGCACTACCTCCTATTCCAATGATAGGTGTAGTTAATTTACATGAACCCGAAAACACATCAGTAATGGTATTAAGACTTAAGTTCAAGTAGTTTAGCTTAAGCTTATTAGCAATCTTAATATTGCTAACATTTATTGAACCAGCAAATTCTACTCCGTTGCTTTGAGTAATCTTTAGCGCATTTAAAGTTGCATTTACTGAAGTTGACCCAAAAGCTGGATTACTTGTCCATTTAGAAATATCAGCAGGAAGCGATAGCTTACCTTCAATTAAAATACCATCACATAAAAATTCTATGTTTCTAATTTGGACAGGCAATTTGGCTAATCTAAATAATCCATTAATTGGGTTATTTATATCCGTTAAGGTAGGCCCAGTGATTTCATAAGTAAATGGCATATTAAATAGGTTCGTAGTATCACCTGTATT
>CAJXBJ010000038.1 GCA_913050195.1 uncultured Saprospirales bacterium | reverse complement strand
ATTATTATTACGAAAGTTCATACCAGTCCTTCACCTCATCAAGATATAGTTTTGCGCAGCCAGTACAAGTATATTCAAATATTGAGAATGGACATGGCATCTTTGCTGGTTTCAGTTCACTTAAAAGAGTAATCGACCTAAACAATTAGTCCATTATTTAGCATGTCAAACTCCAATTATAACATACCGATTAACTTAATAACTGATATTACGGAGTTAATTAATAGTGCTGATCATATAGAGGAATTAGGCTCCTTTTTAGAAATTGCCCTTGAAAAGGTTTGTCGCACAGATTATAATGTATTTTATCTACTTAACTCTAGAGGAGACAAGCTTAATCTAATTTTTGCAAAAAACTTTACCGAAAATGATAAAAAAGAAGCTGAGAAAAGCGCAATGAATCGACACCCTGGGAAAGTTGTTCGTTCTAAACAAAAAATCATTATTAATGACACCACAAAAGAAAAGATAAGTATCACTGGAAAAAGAAGCTTTGAGGTTCTTTCTCGCCTTTTTATACCTCTAATAATATCAGATAAATGTGTCGGCACACTTGGCATTGCCAATACCGAGAAGAACACTTTTAGTGACGACCATGTTCAGTTGCTTAGCTTTATAGGAAACCTTACTTGCATAAAATATGGAGAACTAAAAAGAAAGAAAGAGCTAAAAGAAAGAAATAAATACTTTGCAAAGATTATCGACAATGCGTTGGATGCTCATTTAATCATGAATAGAAAAGGCAAGGTCACCTATTGGAACAAAAAAGCAGAAGAACTATTCGGTTGGACTTTAAAAGAGGCCTTAGGAGCTAGTATGGCTTCGTTGATAATACCAGATCATTACAAACAGTCACATAAAACTGGTTTTCAAACATTTTTAAAAACTGGCAAAAAAAAGGTAATTGGTCAACGCATTGAAATAGAAGCAGTAACCAAATCAAAAAAAATCATACCAATTGAATTAATTGTTACTGATATACAAGTTGATAACGAAGTTTTTTTTAGCGCTTTTATACAGGACATTAGTTTAAAAGTTAAGGAACGAAAAGCTATTGAAATATTTAATAAAAAATTAAAAATAGAAGTCGACCATCAGACAAAAGAAATTAAAGAGCTCTCTCTCTTCCCCGAACACAATCCCAATCCAGTATTAGAGGTAGATTATAATCATAACATTCTATATGCTAATCCTGCAGCAAAAAAAATATTTAAAGACAAAAAGCTTAGCGAGAAAGAGCCTTTATGCAAAATAGTTGAAGACAAACTATCAGTTGATAATAGCTCAATAATTGAAATTCCAGAGGAAATCATTTTCTTAGGCAGAAGATATAATGTTAAGGTTTATAATAATCGAGAAAGCGAAAAATGTAGATTATACTTTAACGATTTAACCGAGTTGAAACAAATTCAACAAAAGGTTATTGAACAAAGAGATTCAATCATTGAAAGCTTAAAATATGCTCAGAATATTCAAAAATCGATATTACCCAAACCAAGAGTTTTTAAAGATTATTTTGAAGACTATTTTGTTTTCTACAAACCTAAAGATATCGTAAGTGGTGATTTCTATTGGACGAAAAGTCTAGAAAATGATTTTTTATTTGCGATGTGTGACTGTACTGGCCATGGCGTCCCCGGCGCTTTTATGAGTATAATCGGCAATAATGCACTCAACCGAATAATCAAGGAACATAAATCCATAAATATTCAGTTAATGATGAGCGAACTGAATGACTATTATTATAAATCTAGGATAGAAAGTAATGATTCAGTAATGGATAGTATGGATATCATATTACTACACTTTAACAGAAACACTAAAAAACTTTATTTTTCTGGATGTTTACAACAATTCTATATAATTAGAAATAATAATTTAAGTATACATAAAACTCAAATCAAACCCTTAGGATTAGAGACTAGCAAAGATCAATTTATTGCAGAAGAAGTCCAGCTTATGCAAGGAGACCGTCTATATCTATTTACAGATGGTTATGCAGATCAGTTTGGTGGAAAGAAATCAAAAAAATTCAAATATCCTGGATTTAGAAAACTATTAATTGATAACAACCATGATAAAATGGTTGAGCAAAAAATAAAACTTATAAGCACATTAGAGTCTTGGAGAAACAGTCACAGCGTAAGACATGAACAGATTGATGACATAAGTGTTATTGGCCTTAAATTATGATTGATTAAATTTTAATGCTAATTTAATTCTAAATGGAAACTATTAGACAGAAGACTTTTAAACGTGTTTTATTAAGCACTTTAGCATACTTTCTTGCAATTGTTTTTTTTGCACAAAGCTATGCCATTAAAAGACTAAATATTGAAAATGGATTACCACAAAGCACCATTTATGATATTGAACAGGACGATAATGGTTTTCTTTGGTTTGGCACTCAAGGGGGAGTGGCTAAGTATGATGGTATTGACTTCAAAACCTATAGCCAAAAAGATGGTTTGCCAGATAATCATGTAAAAGTTATTGAGCAGGACTTAAAGGGCAATATATGGCTTGGACACAGATATGAAGGGGTTTCATGCTTGACTGATGAGAGAATCATAACCTACAAATCAGAAAAAAAATCCACTCTTGTTGAGTTTAAGAAATATAAAAATGGAATTGTTGCAATAGAAGGAAATAATATTTTGACTTTTTTGGAATTAAAAGATGATAGTATCTATACAACAAAAGGGCCTAGCCTTAAGAAACACAATATTACCAACATATATAGCCTAAACCAACATCAAAATGGCCTACTGCTTACAACGAACAATGGAATACTTTTTATTGATGAGAATCTTAAAATTCAGAAAAAAGGAGACTTGAATATTTCCATTTATGCCATTGCCCAAAAGCCGGATAAAAGTTGGATAATCACATCTGAAAACAAGATTCAAATTTTATCAGAAGATTTTAAGCCTTTAAACCAATTTACCACCAAACAAAACTACTTATCTATAGAAGTTGATCAAGATGATAACACATGGCTAAGCGGAGAAGAAAGTGGTGTTAAATGTTTAGATAAAAACAATGTAGCTGTTGACTTAAACTCTATAAAAGAGGTTCAGGCCTTAAAACTCAATAAGCTAACAAAAGACCGACAAGGCAATATTTGGCTAAGTGAAGCAGAAAACGGTGCGATTCAAATAATAACAGTAAAGTTCAAGGCTATCAATAAATCAAATGGTCTGAACGCCTATATTGTTAGATCAATGTGCCTAGATCAACTAAATAGATTATGGGTGGCAGGAAACAAAAGTTTAGAACTTGTATCACTAGCTGATACAATTAATTTCAAGCCTAAAAATATTAAAACCATCACCAATATACTTGATACGGATTTTAAGAGAATCTATTATCTCTACCAGGATAGTAGAAAATGGATGTGGGTTGCTACAGAAAATGGAATTTATGTTTTTAATCAAGAGCTAAAACGTATTAAAAAACTCAGTAAAGAGGATGGCCTATCACATAGTTCTACAAAAAGCCTTGTTGAGGATGACAATGGCAATATATGGGCTGTGAGCTTAGCATATGGCGCAAGCTTGATTAAAATCAACAATAGGTCGTTTAGCTGTCAATCTTTTGACAAAAGTAAAGGCTTATGTAGTAATAAGTTTTGGACCATATTAAAAGACCGCAAAGGTCTTATTTACTTTGGAAGCAATGACAATGGCATTTCTGTTTATAATGGTCAAACTTTTAATCACATAAATAAAAATCATGGGTTAAGCAACTTAAGAGCTGGGTCACTAACTGAAGATATATTTGGCAATATTTGGATAGGCTCTATTGGTGGAGGCATATACAAATACAATGGAGATAGCTGCATTCAATACAATAGCAATAATGGGCTTAGCTCTGACAATCCTTATTTGGTAATGGCTGATGGCTATGGAAGTCTTTGGATAGGAACAAATACTGGAGTAGATGTTCTTAACATTAAAGATGTTCAAGAAAAGAAAGATGAGAAAAATTTATTTATACATTATGGCATTACGCGAGGTTTTACTGGCATAGAAACAAATCAAAATGCAAAACATAAAGACAAAAATGGAAACCTATGGTTTGGCACTATCAAAGGCGTTATGCATTGCAATAGTCTAAAAATAAAAAGTGACTCGATTCCTCCATTACTTAATATAATTGACAAGAAACTATTTCTAAGAGAATCCATCAAAAGAAGCCAGTTAAATTATAATGAAAACCATATAAGCTTTGAATTTATTGGAATACAATTTAGCGGCTCAGAAAATATAAAATACAAATATATTCTTGAGGGCTTTGACGAAAAATGGTCGCCATGGACCAATAGAAGGCACGCTACCTATACATATCTCCCTCCCGGAGATTTCACCTTCAAATTAAAAGCCACTAATGCAGATGGCTTTGAATCAGAAATAGTTGAATATACCTTCACAATAGGTGCTCCATTCTGGAGAACACCTTGGTTTTACGCTCTATGTATTATCGCAACATTAATTAGCGTCTTTTTTATCATAACAATCCGGACAAGAAACATTGAGAAAGCAAATAAAAAACTTGAGAAAAAAGTAATAAAAAGGACCAAGGAGTTAAAAGACAAAACAAAACAAGTTGAATTACAAAATCTTAAGCTTAAACAATTAGCACTCTTTCCTGAACATAACCCAAATCCAGTTATTGAGCTTGACTTTGACTTTAACTTAATTTATGTCAATCCAGGAGCACAAAAACACTTCAATAACACTCCTTTACTCGATAAAAGCGACCCCGACAGAAAGAAGTATGAACAATTACTTAGGCTTACAATTGCTAATAAAGAGACTGGCGTTTATACAATAAGTGAAGGATTCCATATTAATAATCTACATTATGGGCTGAATGTTTATATTGATACAGAGTTTAAATTATTACGACTTTATCTGAGTGACATCACAGATATGAAACACATGCAAGGTGAGCTCAAAGAACAACGAGATGCCATTATTGAAAGCCTTAACTATGCTCAAAATATTCAAAATTCCATCCTGCCCAAGTTGCGAATACTTGATGGATTTTTCGAAGATTATTTTGCACTATACCGACCAAAAGATATTGTAAGTGGTGACTTTTATTGGGCAACAAGCCTTGGAGATGATTTGTTATTTGCAATGTGCGATTGTACAGGCCATGGGGTTCCAGGTGCTTTCATGAGTATCATTGGCAGTAATGCTTTAAACAGGATTACCAAGGAAAAGAACAATATAAATTTAGCTGAGATAATTAGCGAGCTTAATGACTATTATTATGAATCCAGATTGGAAAGCAATAATTCTGTAATGGACAGCATGGATATCATCTTACTTCATTACAATAAACAAAGCCAAAAATTGCATTTCTCTGGATGTCTTCAACAATTCTACCTTGTTAGAAATAATGAATTAAGTGTTTATAAAACTCAGACTAAACCTCTTGGTTTAGATGCAAGCAAGGATCAATTCACTTCTGAAGAGGTACAATTAGAAAACGGCGATAGCTTTTATTTATTTACGGATGGTTATGCTGACCAATTTGGTGGACCAAGTTCAAAAAAGTTTAAGTACCCTAGCTTTCGGAAATTATTACTTGAAAACAGCCAACTAAAAATGGTTGATCAAAAAATTAAGCTTATCAGCACTCTAGAGTCATGGCGAAATAATTATAGTGTAAGACATGACCAAATTGACGACATCAGTGTCATTGGACTAAAACTATAAAATCAATTTGCCACTAAAGCATACGCATTTAATGACGTGGCAATTATCAGCCAGATAATATAAGGCAGCAATAAAAGAACCTTGTTCCCAAGCTCTTTTTTATAAGCCATTAACATATATACTACAAGCGCAGTAAGTAATAATATTATTATTAACCCTGCCAAAATATTATTGAAATAGAAAAACGTTGGATTCCATCCTACATTGAATAAAAACTGAATACCAAAGATTAAGAACAACCTCCTTTGATCCTTTACTAAATCCATAGCATAAGCCATAAAAAAGCTAAAACAAAGCATTATCATAGTCCAAGAAAAACCAAAGACCCAACCAGGAGGCGTCCAAGGGGCCTTGTTTAGATTTGAATACCAGCTAGATACAACTCCCCCATCTGTAAACAATTGCCCTAAATAGAGAGCGAAGAAATTAATCAATAAAAAAGCTATTAACCTAACAAACATTATCTCAAGTTATAAAAAAACATATAGTAAAAATATTTAATTTAGAATAAAGTCGCAAAAATATACACACACTTTATTATTGATACCTCCAATTAATAAATCGAAGCTATTTTGCTAACTTTAATCACTATGACAATGTTAAATCTCAAATTAATAATAGGCCTAATTTTAATGAGTTTATCAATGAACCCATTTGCCTTATTTGGTAAAAACCACACACTAAATGCCGCCGCGATAGATATTAACATTTCAATCTCCGAAGAATCTAGTTTTGGCGCTACTCTCAACGCATTCAAAAAAGAACTCGAGAAAAAAGATACTGCAGCCTTATTTAAAAGAATTCGCTACATAGGTAGAATGTACCCACTTTCTGACATCACTAATTACGATGAATTCAAAGCAGCCTTTGATGAAATTTTTGATCAAAATTTAATAGACAAGGTCCTGGCTTCTAAAGAGACTGATTGGCAAAGTCGAGGTTGGCGCGGACGAACCTTGGAAGGAATTATATGGTTTGACGATGGAGGACCAAACATCTATAAAATTGATTATGTCACTGAAAAGGGAATGGCTAAAATAAAAGAAATTATTGATGGAGATCGAGCTTACTTGCATAGCAGTTTAAGAGAGTTTCAAACTCCTGTCTTTGAATGGATTCTTAAGCCAGAAAAAATTAGAGATGATTATTCTTTCTTGCCAGAATACACATTAAGAGCACGCATTGACTATTTAGGCAATGATAACTACCGAATTGCTATCTGGAGATGGGGCAAAGATGTCAATTATCTGTATCACAAGAATCCAAAAAAAGAATGGAGCTACGACTATATTGTTGGAGATATGATTTTTGATACTTATTTCCCAGCAGAACTAGTTCTTGAAAATGGCAAGTTTGAAAGCGATGGTCAACTAGGGGATTTCTCGATTAGCTTTGAAAGTCCAATGGGTAACCTAGAGATCTATACCTTATACAGTTCTCCAGATGTTGAAGGTCCTGGAGTACTTAGCTCAAGTATTCCATTAATTAGTGGGGAACACTATGCTACTAAGGAAATCAGCCCAGCTGATAAACAAAAAAACTATGCCCTTCTTAAAAAACTACGTACAGAATGCTGTCCAAATGGCGAAATACCCAATATGGAATCCTTTAAATATAACTGGTCTAGCAACAGAATCAGCCCTGAAATGTACACCTATGCAGAAAACTCACCTCACCATATAGTTATACCCCCAATTGAGGAATATGAAGATGAGTTCTATCAGGAGGAAGAGCAAGCCGATAATATTTATGAAAGAAAGCTTAATCACTTAAAAAAGGTTAAGCGATATACCGTAGATGATAAACATCCCAGCACAAGTGTTATAATGAACAACGGAGACTCTTTATATGTTTCTGTAGAATCTGAGGCATGCGACATATACCATACTTTTTATACGCTTTACATTAAAAGAAAAAAGCTCAATCATAAAAAAGAGCTAATCAGCTTTGCTAACAACATGCTTGAAGGTTATGAATCCCTAAATAAAGTCAAAGAATATATCAATACTCAAAAAACAATTAAGGCAGGTTTCAAGGGAAGCATAAAAATTCACGACTACTTAAGCTATATAATTGAAGTTAGTGATGAGGAAGACGGTTCTTGTAGGATACATATAAGAGAAAATTAATTAAATACTGATAATCCACTATACTATTCTCTATCCCTCCTCTTAACTACCTCATCAAAGACCTTGTCATAGTCTGAACGAGTAGTTCCCATAAGCCTATCCCAAAAAGTAAAATAAAGGCCATAGTTGCCGTGAAAATATTTATGGTGCATATTGTGATTTACGGATGTATTTATCCACTTACCTAACCAATGTCTATTCATGCCTTTAGGAAAAATCTCATAACCAAGATGTCCCATCACATTATCCATTGTCATGATAAATAAAAATAATAATACTGCTGTACTATGAAAGGGAATACTAAATACGATAAGGACAATAATCCCAGACTCAACTATTGCCTCTAATGGATGAAACGAAAAAGCTGCCCAAGGAGATGGGTTTGTAGACTTATGATGCACTTTATGGAAATAGCGAAAAAGTCTTGGATGATGCATTAATCGATGCGTCCAATAGAAGTAGGTATCATGAATCAAGATCATCACTAAAACACTAAATATGTAATACGGGACTCCCATATCGCTAACTGCCTTATATTTCATAGTGTATGACGCAAAAGGACCAAAAATTAGTAAAACTCCAATAAGTGCAAAGAAGGTAAATGTAAAAACAGAATACATAATCTCTCTTCTGTAATCCTTATTTGTTGGAAAATTAAATTGAATACGCTTGTACTGCCAGCTATTCTTTTTAATTACATAAAAGACAAAAAAAGCCATTCCTGCAATCAACACATACCTCAGGCTTAGCATGCTTAAAAAGAACAGCCACGCTTCATAAATCTCAAAATCCGATAGAGCTGAAAACATATCCATACCTTTCTATTTTGAAACTACTTTATTCAATGCTTTAAACTCGTCCATCAAGTCATTATCTATGGTAACAGATAGTTGATAATGTTCAATTTTCCAGCTTCCATTTTCTTTTAAAACCACACCCGATGCTTGACATATCCCCATCCAAGTATCCAATTGCTCATCAAACCAATAGACCTCTCCTTTATTGTAAATATTTCTATTCAAAACTTTAAAAGACCAGCCCTTGCCTTTAGCAAAAAGAGGAAGTGCGAAATCCATAAACTCATTTTTAGGCCAGACCTCTGTTTTATCCGTCCCAATAAAAACCGCACTATCTGTCATAAGTGTAAAATAAGTTGAATCTGCATCTGCTGCTAAGCCATGCCATTTATCAATTAAATCAGTTATCTCGCCCTCAGACTTATCGCTTGAAACAAGACAGGACGACATCAGCAAAACAAAAAAACAGATAAGACTATTTATCTTCATTGTAAAACGAAAATACGAAAACAAGAAGGTATAAACAGAAATACATATTGTATTAAAAGCCTAAAAAACCTTCTTATATAAATACTTTAAATACCTGATCCCCTGATTCTGTATATAGCCTAATCATATGAAATCCTGTCACATTACTATAATAGTCCAATGCACCAAGCTTTGACGCATACTCTTTACTATCAATTAAGCGTCCACTCGCATCATATAGCTCAAGTTTATCTATACGACCTAGTCCTTCCAGGCCTCTAAAGCTGACAATTTTATTAGCTACATTAAGCTGTACTAAATCTATTTTAGTGGCCTCATTAAGACTTGATGCATTTAAGTTAAGGTGAAGTCTAAAGCGCTGATTAAAGGTATCCTGAGCTAAGTTAATTTTATAATCTCCAAGCTGAAGATCCGTAAAACGTCCTTTTTCCTGATCTTCAAGAATAATAGTGGCTTCTTGCGGAAAGTTTTCTAAACCTCTCAATCGAATGGTATAACCCAACTCTTTATTACTTATTAGACCAATGGGTATTTGCTTAGACATCTCCCATTGCGGCATGCCCTGTATAGAAAAAATATCTCCATCTATAAAGGAGTATATAGCTGAATTCCCTGGGACAATTATTTTTTTACCATCATAAAGCCTATCCTCATACAATGTAGCATCATCCGTAAATGCTAACAGCATTTCTGTCTTCATACCCTCTGAGGACTCTAGCTCAATCCAAAGTCTTTGGATTGCATTATTAATACTCTGGCTACGGTAAAAGGTTTCTTCAATATTGACACAATGAGAAGGCCTAAATTGAATATTAGTTGGCACCTGTATTACATCAACAAAAAAGCCTTGACAAGGTGCCACATTACCGCCAGGCATTACACCATTTGCCCTTGTAGCACCAGAGGCATTCCAATAAGCATAATCTGCATTAGTGTAAGCTGATCCAGCACTACCATCATCTATCCAAAAATAAGCCGTTCCTGTCAAGTCAACATTCTCTTCAAAAAACCCATCATTACCATTATACAAATCTATATGACTTGCAAATGGATTTCCGACTAAAGCAAAACCTGGTATTGTAGGTGAGTAGGTGGCTGAAGTATTGAGCGTTCCAGAAAAACCCTTTACAGGATTAGCATCTAATCCAAATTTGATATTTGGCCGTCGTGCATTTTTACCATCCGGAGAAATATACTCACCATTATCATAGTCTGTGTAGCCATAACAAACTGTATTGTTGCCAGTGTATGTATATTCTACTTTGTACTTATTAGAAGAGCTTGTGTATTTACCATTATCACCCCATGAAATCTCAAGCAGCAAATTTCGTTCTCCGCTATATTCAAAATCAGTAATATCCCACGTCTTCCAGCCAGTTGAGCTTGGCATACTATGCTGAGTTTCTTCAAAAACTGTAATTGCAGATGACATATCTTGAAAGGCAGTAGTACTAAAGTGTGTTTCTGGAACTTCAAGAAGTTTAATCTTAAAGTTGTCAAATTCTCTATAGGAGGAATAGGACACCTGAGTAATATTAAAGCTAAGGTTATTAATTGTCGCTTTCCCACCAATTTCACTTTTTAAAAAAATCATCTGCGTACGCCCCGCTTCCCAATAATTATTAAAGGGTTGATAGTGTGTTGAGGAGCTACCTCCTCCATCAACGGCCCTGTTTCTAGACGATGTGTTTCCATTGATACAATACCCCTTGCCTTCATGAAGTGTATCAACACTGTTATTCAATGGTATCCAGTCTTGCCGCGTAGAACCACCATCAGGAAATTTATAAGCATAAACATTAGGACCAAAAACAGTATTGATTTTTTGATCATTTACAGGACTTGACCACAAATTCCATGACGATGAATCCGCTTTACCACTCTGTTGAATAAGAACATCTCCATAAATTTTTTCCAAACTGCTAGGGTCAATCCAAGCACCACTCTCAATAATTAATAAACCTTCTGCAATTAATGGGTCACTATTAGCAACTTTTAAATAAACCCCTTTAGGAATATTCATAGAATTACCACTGCTTGAGTTAATGGCCACAGAAGTGTTAGCATTTATTTCAATATAACAGCCATAGCTAGAATTAAAAAATGGCCCTGCTGAATTAATAGTTATGCTACTACCATGAATTTGCACCGAGCTGTAAGCTTCATCAAATATTATAGAACCTCCATTCTGAATAGTAAGATTCGCACAAATTAATTGCTTAGAACTCATGGTACTTAAATTAAGCGCACCTGTTATGTATACATCATCTGAAGCTGATGGCTCCCCACCATCCCAGCTTGAGCCATTCCATGTTTTATATGGATATGCACAAATCTGTGAAATAAAAAACACAACGGAAACAAAAAGTAAATAGGCCCTTGTCATTACAGTCATTTTAAAATGATAAGGCCTAAAAACTTAGTTACAAAGGCCTCATAAAGCCCCCCCAGTAAAATTTTCGTGAAAAAATTTGGGCAAAGAAATAAAAAATCAAATAAAGAACTTTACTTATATGTGTTTTTTTTAAAATACAGACTATTAACTTCTAATTAAAGGCATGTTGAGTATATTCGCAAACCCATAAAGCATTAGGATGCCCCATATAATAACTCCATTAATAAAAAAAAAATGCTTGTAAAACAGCTCACATTTTGTCTGCTTTTTTCGAGTCTTTTTTTAAATGCCCAAGAGGAAAAAGAACGCTTTTTATCCATCACATATTTGGGAGAGTTTATAACACATCCTGGTTTTGAAGTCTCCTATGCCCAAGCCTTTAAACAAATATCCAAGTTCAAAAAAGAGAAAGAAATCAAATATAGCTTTGCATATACGGCAAGCCTAGGAAACTATATCCATTATGGAAGTCACTTTGGATCCATAGTAGAAGCAGGCATTAAAAGGCTAAAATCCAAAGGAAAAAAATGCACAAGAATAGTAGAATTTGAGATTGGTTATTTTCGACAGTTTAATTTGGGGGAAACTTATATTATTCAAGAAAATGGCAGTGCAGAAAAACGTCTTCTAACAAGCAGAGGCTATCTCCTGCCATCCTTAAGTATAGGGTTTGCAAGTGACATACATAAAGAACAACCCATTCAGTTATACTCCGCACTCAAAATAGGAGGACAGCTCCCTTACAACACAACGATTATTCCTAGAGTATTTCTAAACATAGGCATCACATATAAGCTCAGCAGTAATGAAAATTAAAACCCTCCTAACATTCCTAATTATTGCAAGCTTCCTTGCGTGCTCAAAAAAGACTGCGCTTACTGAAAGCGTCTCTGATTTAATCTATGTGAGAAATGATGGAGCTGATATGCCTGCACACATCTATGGTAATGCAGCCACAAAATGTTTTAACATTATCGTTCATGGCGGTCCGGGTGATAATGGTCTCAGCTATCGAATTGGAAGATATCACAGTATACTAGAAAAGGAAATGGCTATGGTATATTGGGATCAAAGGGGTCAAGGCATGGCACATGGTCACTACAGCCAAAGTGGGCTTAACATTCCTCAAATGAGTGAAGACCTATATTATCTTGTAAAAAGCCTTAAACAGAAATATGGGGAAGACATTAGCATATTTATCATGGGGCATAGCTGGGGAGGAACGCTTGGTACTGCATTTATGATAGACACAAGCTATCAAAAAGAAGTAAAAGGTTGGATAGAAGTTGATGGAGCCCATGATATGCCATTGCTAAACAAATCTGCAGTTGAAATGTTTATAGATATTGGCGAAAGTGAAATCGACAAAGGAAACAACAAATCAACATGGAAAGAAATAGTGACATATGCCAAAAGCCTTGATACAAGCAACATCTCTCTTAATGAGTCTGCAGAATTAAACTATTACTCATATGTAGCAGAAGAGTTAATAAGTGAAATCAAGTACGAAGATTATAACAGTGTAAGCTGGTTCTTCTCCCCTATGAACCCAATTAACTCCGCTATTTCTGGATTAAATGTCAATACGCTTATTGAAGGTGAGTCCGAAACCATAAATTACACTCCTGAACTCCATAAAATTAAAGTTCCATGTCTATTCCTTTGGGGTAAATACGACTTTAACTGCCCATTACCACTCGGTCAAAGCGCTTATGAAAAAGTCGGCACACAAAAAAAAGAGCTTTATGTATTTCAAAACTCTGGTCACTCGCCTATGGACAATGAAGTAGATCTATTTTGCGATAAAGTTATTGGCTTCGTTAAACAGTATAAATAATCACTTCTTAAACCATTTCTCAACAAATAGACCATTCCATTTTTTAATATAGGACTCTTTTTCGCCGCCGTAAGAGCCAATGATTTTCTCCTTTAGCTCAGATTTAAGCTCTATATTCTTGTTGAAAGTTTTAATAAGGCGATCGACTAGCCTCTGACTATGATGGTCTAGCTCAAGCAAATAGCAAGATTACAATTTAAATGGATCAATGCAGTATCAATTGCTTTGTCTCAAGTAAATTATTACTTCCATCCAATATTTGAATGTAATAAGTACCCACTGAGCCCAATAATGAAACAGGAATTTGGAACTGAGGCACCAGTATTTGACTATTAAAAACTTCTTGCGCCAAACCATTTAAGATCTTGAGTGTATAACTGCTCATTGCACTGTAATTCCCATTATCAATTATCACATAATCATTAGCGGGATTAGGATATACTTTGATAGTATTGCTTACATTATTTACTCCAGTTACTAGTATATCTATGTAAAGCGTGTCAGTTACTGATATAGAAACATAGGATGTATCAAACACATCAGTAGTATCATAAACTTGAGTAGTAAGCGTATCATAGACTTGTATGTAGGTAGTATCGTAAACATCCACATTAGTAGTATCAAAAACATCAGTAGTATCAAAAATCTGAGTTGTAACTATGATGGAATCAGTATAACTACACGTATCAGCAATGTTACCAACTATATAGCATGAGGATGTGTCTACACAACCATTATTATAAGTGATTTCCACCGCATAGCTACCATTTGAAGACGCATTGAGCTGATAATCATTCTCACCAACTAGAATCCCATAATTATTATTACAATCCAACCACTGATAAGAAGCATACGAGTAATCCATTGCTGATAATATGGGTGAATTATTTGTAACATGAGTATTAACAACACAGCCGTTGGATTGACCAAAACCATAAACTCTAGTTTGACCCCAAGAGCTGTTTATGCCACCATCATCATTATCGGGTGCACCAATAGCCACTCTATCTCCTGATGCATTCATAGACACTGACTCACCAGAAACATCACCAGCCGCTTCGCCATCTAAATCTATACCTAACTGCACCCAAGTGGTGCCATTCCATTCATAAACTCGCACATGTCCAGCACTAATACCATTTCCATCATTCCAAGGTGCACCAATAGCCACTCTATCTCCTGATGAATTCATGACTACTGAAAAACCAGACCAGTCAGTAGCTGCCTCGCCATCAATATCCAAACCTAGTTGTATCCATGCAGTTCCAGACCATTCATATATCCTTACATGACCAGCATCCATGCCATTTCCATTATTTCCAGGTGCACCTATAGCTACTCTATCTCCAGTGATATTCATAGACACTGAGCAACCAAATTTGTCATTAGATGACTCACCGCCAATATCAAGACCTAACTGCACCCAGCCGGTTCCAGACCATTCATAAACTCTAACCCTATCGCTACCTGCTGCTCCAATAGCCACTCTATCACCAGCCGCATTCATAGAAACTGAACTTCCTAAATTTTCCCCATTCTGACCATCAATATCAAGACCTAATTGCCCCCATGTGGTTCCAGTCCATTCGTATACCCTTACTTTACCAGAGAGACTTGAAGATCCAGAATTAATACTTGCCCCAATAGCCACTCTATCACCAGCTGCATTCATAGATACTGAACTTCCAAAATATTTGCCTGGCCCCTGACCATCAATATCTGAACCAAGCGGAAGCCAGTTCTGACCATTAACAATCAAAAAACTAAATAGTGCTATAAGTGTAATTATA
>CAJXBJ010000037.1 GCA_913050195.1 uncultured Saprospirales bacterium | reverse complement strand
CTTTTCATCACCAAAAGTATCCAATATATCATCCTGTATCTGAAAAGCGATCCCTAAGTTACGACCAAACTCATAAAGGTCTTCTGCATCTTCATCACAAGTGCCAGCTAAGAATCCCCCTACCTTTAAACTACAGCCTAAAAGAACCGCAGTTTTTTGTTCTATCATTTTAATGTATTCATCTATTGCTACCTTCTCCTGAGTCTCAAAATTTAAATCTAAGCGCTGCCCTTCACAAACTTGAACAGCTGTTAAATTAAAAATGTTAAAAATCTTTTTAAAGATTGCACTGTCTAAATCCTGTAAAAGTTGATAAGCATATATAACCATAACATCCCCTGAAAGCACAGCAGTGTTTAAATCATATTTCTCATGGACTGTTTCTTTTCCTCGTCTGAGACTAGCATTATCCATAATATCATCATGCATTAAAGTAAAATTATGAAACAGCTCTATCGCTAATGCTGCTTTAATTGCCTTATGTATATCTCCTTCAAAGGCTTCACAGGCTGCTAAAACTAATACAGGTCTTACTCGTTTGCCACCAAGTCCCATTATATAATTGACCGGGCTATTCAGACCTGCTGGATAATCATTTAATTTAAAATCCTGAATACTTTCTTTAAATATAGTTTGTAGTTCCTTTATTGAATGCATATTAAATTATAATAGTTTAAAGTCAATAGTTCTTTGATCAACATTAACAGCCTTTACTTCTACCTTAATTTTATCCCCCAATTGATAGGACGTGTTTCCGTAAGATGCTAAAAATGCTTGACTTGCTGGATCAAAATAAAAATTCTCATTCAAATCACTTATTCTTATTGCCCCTTCACAAGTTGTCTCTGGAATTTCAACAAAAAACCCCCAGTCCATCATACTACTAATTACACCTTCATAAACTTCTCCAACCTTATCCTCCATAAATAAGACTTTCATATATTTGGTGCTAGCTCGTTCAGCTTCCATAGCTTTTTTCTCTTGCTTAGAAATATGTTCACAACGCGCCTCTAAATCAAACTTATTAAAGCGTGCTTCTTTATCTAAAATTGACTGTAATTTACGATGCACAATAACATCAGCATATCTCCTTATAGGAGAGGTAAAATGAGTATAATTATCAAACCCCAATCCATAATGTCCAATATTCTTACTAGTATACACAGCTTTTGCCATTGTCTTTATAGCCATTTGTTGAAGCATTCTTGAAGCTCCCCCTTCTTCAATTATTTTCATCATTTTATTTAGCTCTAGTGTGAACTGACGAGGTGATTGATAAGATAAATTAATATCAAATTTTCTAGCAAATCGAATAAGTTCAAAGACTTTTTCTTCATCAGGCAAATCATGGACCCTATAGACATTATGATCATGAACATCTTTTTTTCTCAAAAAACTAGCCACCATACGATTTGCCAAAAGCATAAACTCCTCAATAAGTTTATGTGTATCAACACGCTCCTTTATATTTATTTTATTTGGACGTCCATTTTCATTAAACTCAAAGCGAACTTCATTTGATTCAAAAGCAATAGCACCATCTTTAAGACGTTTCTTTCTAAGCTTTTTTGATAGCTTTAATAACACTTTTAATTCATCCACAAAGTCTCCCTCTCCCGCTTCTATAATTGACATGGCTTCTAAATAGTCAAACCTCCTATCTGAATAAATTAAAGTCCGACCATACCATTCATTTTGAACGACCCCATCATCATCAATTTCAAAAACTGCGGAAAAGCATCTACGGGTTTCATTTGGAACTAAAGAACACCAATGATTAGACATTTTTTCTGGAAGCATAGGTAACACCCTGTCCGCTAAATAAACAGATGTGGCCCGTTTAAATGCCTCTTTATCCAAAAACGATCCTTCTTCCAAATAATATGTAACATCAGCTATATGTATACCTACTTCCCATAAACCATTTTTAAGACGGTGCAGACTTAAAGCATCATCAAAGTCTTTTGCATCCACTGGATCTATAGTAAAAGTCGATATATTTCTAAAATCACGTCTATTAATTTCCTCATCCTTTTGAATATCAAAGTGTATTGAATCCATGCAAGCCAATGCTTTGTCCGAAAAAATGAGATCAAAACCTTTTTCTATAAGAATACTTCGCATTTCAACGTCAATGCTACCTGCAGTACCAATTACCTCTAATATTTTCGCCCTTGGGGACTTTTCTCCTGAACGCCATTCTTCTAATCCCACCTTGACGATACAACCATCCTCTATGTCGTTTGGTAAACTTTTAACATAAAAGTCAACATGTATTCGTTTATCTGTCGGCAGAACAAATGCAAAGTCACCCTCACCCGTCTTTTGAATGCGGCCAACAAATATATTTCTAGTACGTTCAATTAGCTCAATAGGTCGCGCAAAGCGCTTACGCTTACGACCATCTTTATAAATTTTACAATTGATTCTATCGCCATCAATCAACTGTCCATAATCCCGTGACTTAATAGAGAAAAACTCTCCACTTTCTTCATCCTTAAAGCCAAGCCTCCCATATTTAGATGCTACAACGTTACCATTCCACACTTCCTCTCTAATATTAAGTTTGTACTTACCAGGACTTAACTCTATTATTTGACCTTTACTACAAATATTTTCAAGAGCATGTTTTATTCTCTCTACATCATAATGCTCATATAAATCAAGGATTGCGGATATCTGCTTGTAGTTTAAGCTTCCATTTTCCCTTTTAAAGCAACGGAATACTTTTTTTTCAAACTTTAAGTGCTTTTTATTTGACCTAAAGTGCTTCCCCTTTTTTTTCATAACTCCTCTTCCGTCTTATCAATTAAGGATGTTCCCTTTATTTCTTTGCTAAGCTTACGTAATAGAACTTGGAAAGACTTCCTTTGAAGTTCACCTCTAGGAATCGCACTTATTAACTTCTTTGTATATTCCGTTTTAGGTCTTAAATATACATCATCAGCATCACCAATTTCCTCAATCTTTCCTTTATTCATAACAATCATTCTATCTGACATAAATTTTACAACAGAAAGATCATGAGAAATAAAAATATAGGTAAAAGAGAACTCCTCTTTTAACTGATTTAACAAGTTTAAAACTTGGGCCTGTACAGAAACATCTAAAGCAGAAACAGATTCATCGCAAATTATAAACCTTGGATTTAAAGACAACGCCCGAGCAATACAAATACGTTGTCTTTGTCCGCCTGAAAACTCATGAGGATAACGATAAAACGCATCTACTCCTAAGTTTACCTTTTCTAAAAGCTCCAAAACCTTTTCTTTACGTTCTTTATCATTATTTAAAACACCATGAACCTGCATCGGCTCCATTAAGGCTGAACCAACGGTTAAACGAGGATTTAATGATGAATACGGGTCTTGAAAAATAATTTGTACATTTTTACGCATTAAGCGCATTTCTTCATTTGATAATTGAGATAAATCTTTACCCTGATACTCAATTTCTCCAGAAACAGGTTCAATTAATCGCAATATTGTTCTTCCTAATGTTGTTTTGCCACAACCAGATTCACCAACTAACCCTAAGGTTTCTCCTTCATATACTTCAAATGTGACATCATCAACAGCCTTAACCCAATTCTTAACCTTTCCGAAGAGACTTTTCTTTGTTGGAAACCAAGTCTTTAGGTTTTTAACTTTCAGTATGGGATCTTTTGCATAAAGACGACTTATATGTTCTTCCCTTTCTTTATCAGTAACAACCCTTCTATTTATTTCTTCCTTAACGTCTTTTTCTTTTTCACGAACATCTCCATTTTCATCAACTTCCATAAAGTCCGAAATAGTAGGCAAAGAAGAAAGACGCTTAACTAAAGGAGGTCTACATGCCAATAGCCCTTTAGTATAAGCATGTTTTGGTCTTGTAAAAACATCAAAAACTGGTCCTCTTTCTACAATATTACCCTTGTACATAACAAGCAAATTGTCAGCTATTTCAGAAATAACTGCTAAATCATGAGTAATAAACACAATGGCCATATCCTCTTCATCCTTTAATTTCAACATTAAATCAAGGATGCTCTTTTGAACAGTTACATCTAAAGCCGTAGTTGGCTCATCTGCTATAAGAACCTTTGGATTGCAAGACATTGCCATAGCAATCATTACTCTTTGCTTTTGACCACCAGAAATTTCATGAGGGTAACTCTCTAGTATACGTCTAGGATCTGGCAACATAACTTTTTCAAAAAGTTCCAATGTCTTTTCAACAGCTCCCTTGTAATCTAATTTTTGATGAAGTCTGATTGTTTCTATAACTTGATCACCACAGGTATATACTGGATTTAATGAGGTCATTGGCTCTTGAAATATCATTGATATTTCATTTCCACGAATAGATTGGATCGTAGGCTCATCAACTTTAAGTAAATCTTTAGGCTCCTCACCTCCATAATACATGATTTCACCACCAGTAATATATCCAGGCCTTTGAATAAGACGCATAATAGAAAGTGCAGAAACTGATTTTCCTGAACCTGACTCACCAACGATTCCTAAAGTTTCTCCTTTCCGAATTTTAAAACTAGTTCCTTTAACTGCGTCTACAACACCCTCCTCTGTTCTAAATTCAGTTTTCAGATTCTTTATATCTACGAGGACATCAGACATTAAATAGAGCTTATTTTTTAGGTCGATCAAAGATACAAAACTAAATCTATTTCAAGATTTTAATTTCAAGAGGTATTTAGTACTTTTGACAACCTAAAATTAAATATACAATGAGCGACAATTCAACCAATAAAAACTCTACAATTCTATTAATTGCACTAATTCTATTATTAGGAGCATCTGTTTTTTTCATTTATAAAACGGTGGAGTTAAGCGGTGAAAATGATAAACTATTCCATCAATATACTCAGAAAACAACTGAGCTTAGTGATATGGAATTAAAATTACAACATGCTGAAGATAGCCTTTTAAGCTATAAGGGCTTGAATGCTGAAATGGATAGTATTATTGAGGCTAAACTAACAGAAATTAAGAGTATCAAATCAAAGTTAGGCAATGCAAATTATAGCATTAAAAAGCTAAAAAATGAATTAGCACAATTTGAGGCTGTTCAAAAAGCAACTGTAGCACAATTAGATTCCATTATGGTGGTCAATAAACTTCTTAAAGAAGAAAACATTGCTCTACATCAAAATGTTAAAGATTATCAAGAAAGAAGCACTGAATTAACACTTGAGAATAGCTATTTAAATGAACAAGTAAAACAAGCAGAGATACTAGTTGCAAATAATACCCGTTGTACTCCACAGCGACGTAAATCTAGTGGCAAAATCGTAGAAAACTCAAAAGCGAAAAAAGTAAATCGAATTGAGGTTTGTTTTGACATAGTCCAAAACAATGTTACGAAGGCAGGCAAGAAAGATTTGTATTTGGTAATTAAAGACCCTCAAAACAAAGTATTAACAATTGAAAATCTTGGATCTGAAAAAGTTCGTGCTATGAGTGGAGATCGAGAGATTGTTTACACTACAAAAAAATCTGTTATCTATCAGAATGAGACCATACCCGTTTGTGTTAGCTGGGAGCAAGATAAAATCTTTTTAGCTGGTCGATATATTTCTGACATATACAGTGATGGACATAAAATCAGCTCTTGCTCATTCTTCTTAAAGTAGAATGTATAATTTCAAGCGTCTTATTCTATTTTATTGCCTAATTAATGCATTGGACAGTTTTGCTCAAGACCTTAAAATCATAGGTGCCGATGATTTAAAACCAGTTCCCAATGTATTGGTACATAATAAGGATCATAGTATAAGCCTTATAACCGATGAATTAGGAGAAATTCCATGCTTTAACCTTAAAAAAAGAGATAGTCTTTTCTTTAAACATTCTGCTTATCATCATCATTCCTTGAGTGGAGAAGAATTGCAGAAAAATGGGCCAATTATAATATTAAGCGAAAAAGTAATCAGCCTTGGAGCTTTTGTCTTTTATTCAAATCGTTTTTCTAATAAGGCTGCTGAAATCCCACAAATGATTCAACAGATTGAAGCACATGATTTTGAGCTAGACCAGCCAATGTCTAATGCAGAAGTGCTTATGAAACAAGGGCAAGTGTTCGTTCAAAAAAGCCAAATGGGTGGAGGGAGTCCCGTCCTACGCGGATTTGAAGCGAACAAAGTTTTACTCATGTTAGATGGGATTAAGATGAATAATGCTATTTATAGAAGTGGACATGTTCATAATCTAATTCAGATAGACCCATATTCACTAAATTCTACAGAAATAATATTTGGTCCAGGAAGCGTTAGTCATGGAAGTGATGCACTTGGGGGGGTAATCAATCTTTCTACGAAAAAACCACTTTTTTCAAAAGATAGCAGCTTCTATAATTTAGGAGTACTTAGTAAATATGCCTCAGTCAATAATGGAAAGACCTTACACACTAACCTTAGATATTCAAGCCCTAAACATGCATGGATTATTAATTTTACTAGAACTGAAAATGGAGATTTAAAGGCTGGCAGAAATGGACATGCTTTATATCCAAACTTTGGGCAGTACCCCTTTTATGCAGAACAAATAAACGGAAAAGACACAACACTCATCAATGAGGAAAAACATATTCAAAGAAACACGGGTTTTAATCAAACTAATTTTCATATAAAATATGGCTTAAAGCTTAATGAATATATCAAAATTGAAAGTGCCTATTTATATGCAACAAGCAGCAACATCCCTAGATTTGATCGATTGAATGATTATAAAAACAATCAAATGACTTATGCCAAATGGGAGTATGGGCCTTATAATTACTCCATGGCTTACTTTAAAACTACTGAAGAAAAAGAGCGAAAATTATATGATAAAAGTGAAGTTACTCTTTCCTACCAGCGAATAAATGAAGATCGAATAATTAGAAAATTTAATTCAAAAAACGAGCTAAATAGAAATGAGGATGTGAATGTTTATACCTTTAATCTTGATCTTCAAAAAAAAATTAATAAAAAACATCATCTATACTATGGCTTTAGTACAGATTATAATCATGTTAGTTCTGTAGCATATACTCTAGATATTTTTTCAGGAATACAATCATCAATATCAACTAGATACCCTGATGGGGGTAGCTCACAGCAAGATTTAAGCTTATACGGCTTTTATGAATACAATATGAGCAACCGATTGAAATTAAATTTTGGAAACCGTTTAAGCTATAGAAACATATTAGCCAACTTTAGCTCTAGAAGTTTTTATTACTTTGATTTTGAACAAATTGAACTTGAAAATCTAGCAAACAGTTTTAGTACTTCTGCTATTTATGAGTACAATCCTGCTACACATTATAAGCTTATTTTTTCTAATGGCTATCGTATTCCGAATTTGGATGATATTTCAAAAATATTTGATTCTCAACCAGGTAATGTTGTATTGCCAAATTCAGAATTAAGTCCAGAATATGCCAATAACATCGAATTAAACTTTGAAAAAAATATTCAAGACAGACTACTTATAAATATAGGCTTATACCATACTTGGGTAAATGATATTATTACGCGTAAAACCGCAACATATAACGGCCAAGACTCTGTATTATACGACGGAGTACTTAGTCAAGTTGAAATGCAAAAAAACAGTGGCCAAGGTATCATAAAAGGCTTCTCAATTCAGATTTCTAGTGAGCTTAGTGAACATTTTGCATATAAGAGCAGCCTTAATTTAACTAAAGGCTATGAATCAGAGAACAAAACACCTTTGGCGCACATTCCTCCCCTTTTTGGTACTACTAAGCTTATATGGAAACACCACTATTGGAGTATGGAAGCTGTATCAATATATAACGCTTGGAAATACATAACAGCTTATGGTCCTGGGAGTACAGACAGACTAGAAGAAGCCACAATTGATGGATCACCTTCTTGGCTTATTTTTGACATAAATGCAAAAGTAAAGCTAGATAATTTCTTGCAAATTCAATTTGGACTTCAAAATATCTTTGACAAACATTATAAAGCATTTTCATCTGGCATATCGGGACCAGGAAGAAACTTTATTTTTGGTATTAAAGGACAGTTTTAACCACAACACTTGCTGACTTCCAAGCACAAAAAAAGGGCAAGCTATTTATATCGCGTCGCTACAACCATCTACCCTTGCTGCCTTCCGACCCTGGGGGAATTCAATGGGAGCTGACCGTATAAGACTTGCCCGGGGCAAAAGTACAAATATATACGAATAAACAAATGCTTTTTAGTATTTTCATGATTCTAAAATTCAGACAATAGAAATTAGAATTATGAGTAAATCTTTAGATCCTGAAAAGAATGCAGATTCAATGAAATTACTTCTATCTGATGTTAGAAGAAAGCTCAATAAAATAAAGCTAGGCGGAGGTCGAAAAAATATAGAAAAACAGCATGCTAAAGGCAAAATGACTGCTCGAGAACGGGTAGATTATTTACTTGATGAAAAAAGTGACAGAATAGAAATTGGATCTTTTGCGGGCTATGAAATGTATAATGAATATGGCGGTTGTCCTGCTGGAGGAGTTATTGTAGTAATGGGTTATGTTTCTAAAAGGCTTTGCATAGTTGTAGCGAATGATGCAACTGTAAAAGCTGGAGCTTGGTTTCCAATAACATGCAAAAAGAATTTGCGCGCTCAAGAAATTGCAATGGAAAACAAAATACCAATTATCTATTTGGTTGATAGCGCTGGTGTCTTTCTACCAATGCAAAATGAAATCTTCCCAGATAAGGAACATTTTGGGCGAATGTTTAGAAACAACGCACAAATGTCTGCTAAAGGAATTACACAAATATCGGCAATTATGGGAAGCTGTGTGGCTGGTGGTGCTTATCTACCAATTATGTCTGATGAGTCTTTAATTGTTGAAAAAACAGGTAGCATCTTTCTAGCTGGCCCATATCTTGTTCAGGCAGCAATTGGTGAAAAGGTCGATAAAGAAACTTTAGGTGGCGCAAACACTCAAACTGAGATTTCGGGTGTTTGTGATTATAAAATGCCAGATGATCCAACTTGTTTGGATACCATTAAAGATCTTATGAGTCGAATTGGATCAAAAGCAAAAGCTGGTTTTGATAGAGAAAAAGCCTTACCTCCTAAATTAGAAGTAGAAGAACTATACAAGATACTTCCTGAAGAAAGAAGTAAACCTTATGATGTAAAATCGCTGATCAAAGCTTTGGTTGATGATTCAAAAATTACCGAATACAAACCAACTTACGGCAAAACTATGTTTTGTGGTTATGCACGTATTGAAGGATGGTCTGTCGGTATTGTAGCCAATCAGCGATTACTATGTAAAAGCGCCAAAGGAGAAATGCAATTTGGAGGAGTAATATATTCTGATTGTGCGGATAAGGCATCTCGTTTTATCATGAATTGTAATGCTAAACGAATACCATTAGTATTCCTGCATGATGTAACAGGCTTTATGGTAGGTTCAAAATCAGAACATGGAGGGATTATAAAAGATGGAGCAAAAATGGTAAATGCTATGGCAAACTCCATAGTTCCCAAATTTAGCGTAGTTACTGGAAATTCTTATGGTGCAGGAAATTATGCTATGTGTGGTAAAGCGTACGACCCGCGTCTAATCGTTGGATGGCCAACAGCAAAAATAGCAGTAATGGGTGGTGCTCAAGCGGCAAAAACATTATTTCAAATAAAACTAGCATCTGTTAAAGAAGAAATTTCTGAGGAAGAAAAACAAAAAATGTTAGACTCTATCACAAAAAAATATGAAGAAGAGACTACTCAATATTATGCTGCTGCTAGATTATGGATAGATGAAATAATTGACCCTAAAGAAACTAGAAAATGGATTTCAATGGGTATTGAGGCTGCTAATCATAATCCAATACAAGGAGAATACGTGGTAGGTAATATTCAAACCTAAAGAATGAAAAAAATATTAATTGCAAGTATTCTTTTTGGTCTAATAACAGGCTTTTACCCTAGACAAAAGCTCAATTGGATTCCTATTGAGCAGTTAGAAGAAAAACTTGCTCAAGAAAAGCGAAAAGTCTTCTTTGATATCTACACTGATTGGTGTGGAGTCTGTAAGCGAATGGATCGTAATACATTTCAAAATAAGACTATTGTTAAACATCTGAATGAGAATTACTATGCGGTTAAAATCAATGCAGAACAAAAAGAAGACATTCTTTTTAATGGAACAAACTTCAAGTACGTAGAAAAAGGGCGAAGCGGTGTACATGAATTTGCTCTTTACATTACGAATAACAATTTATTGGGATATCCAAGTATCGCATTTATGGATGAAAATAAAGAACGCTTAACAAGTATTACTGCCTATTTAACTCCAGTGGATATTGAGCCTATTCTTCACTTCTTTTCTGAAAACAAGTATAAGTTAGATTTAAATTCAGATAAAAAAATAGATCAATCAGATTACAATCTTTATATAAATGAATTTAAATCTTCATTTTAGATATACAATCTAAGTTTTAAACATTTCGGCACTATTTTTGAAAATCAATACACATGAAAATATTTTATTTAATCATTTTTTTAAGTAGTTTTTCCCTAATAGCACAGCAAGGTCAAATAAAATGGACCTCTTTTGAAGATGCGATTAAAAAATACCAACAACAGCCTAAAGAGATATTTATTGATGTATATACAGATTGGTGTGGTTGGTGTAAAAAAATGGATCAATCAACCTTTGCTGATAAAGAAGTTGCAGATTACATCAACAACAATTTCTATGCGGTTAAACTAGATGCCGAAATGAAGCGTGAGATATTCATGAACGATGATACCTTACGTTTTGTAAAATTTGGACGGAGCGGAGCACATGAGTTGGCATTAAGACTTTTAGGCGGAAAAATGTCTTATCCTTCTTATGTCATTTTAGATGAAAAGTTAGGTATAAAAAAGCTAATTAAAGGATATAAATCCAAGTTCCAGCTCTTTCAAAGTATAGAAGCAAAGCTAAATTAGGACAGTGCACCAAAGCTGTGTATAAAATCCAATTAAATTTCTATTCAAACTCTAAATAAATATGGTATCTTTCTAATATAGAATTTTAACTATAATAGGTTGATTATCACAAATAAATCATATTATATAAATTTTATTTTTAAAGGTAATCTTATTCAAGGTTTTACATTAAATAAATTTTTATTATTAGTACTTATTACATGTATAAGCTATGCTTTTAGCCCAATCAATATACATGCTCAATCAGGCCAAACTAAAGTAAACTTTAAACTTAGATTAGAAGACAAAGAAGGCCTCGTTAGTAATGTTATTACTGTTAAGCTCGATGGTAAAGATCAGATAGAAGCAAGGATGTGCCAGGATGGAAAATTCTTATTAGAACTAGATTTAATGAGTGAGTACATACTAATCTTAAAGAAAAGCTCTTATATCCCAAGTCTAATATACATTTCTACAAAAATGAGTGCAAAAGAACTCGGTGATGCATGGGATATACAAGAAAGTAAAATAAAACTGGCTAAAGAGAACTTAGAAAAAGATGTTTGGGAGCAAAATATAAAATTGATAAAATTTGAATGGAATAGAGATCAAGCTTTATTTACCTATCGCTACATTTTTATAAATGATGATTACAAAAGTCTTCTTCTAGAGAATATATTTTCTAATAACCTAGAAAAGGTTCGAAGCTTAACCAAACGGATTATTAACCGACATGAACTTATCAAGCTCTCTAAAGCTACAAGAGATAGCATTCAGCAACTTCTAAGGATAAGAGAAGATGAACTACGAAACTACCGCACTTACATTGGAGAAAAGAAAGAAGAAGAATATGTCCTCAAAAAAACCTTTCTAATAAGTAAATCTATAGAGGATCAACATTTCTTTGAAAGCATTAAAGATCAGCAATTGCGCTATAAAGAGGAGCTTAAATCATGGAGATATACAATTAATCGAATTGAAGATGAAATTAACTTTAAGCTTATAAAAATTGATCGATTAGGACATGAGCTGAGCTACATTGACCTCAATCAAAAGGTTATCGGATTTAAAACAAGATTAAGTAAAAATAAATTTGAGTTTAAAACGGACAGTCTAGAATTAATCATCAAAAATGCTGAAATAGAGTTAGAGCTAGAAAAAACAAAAAAGGAATATAAAAAAGCACTTATATCATATAAAGAAAGCAAGAAAATATATCAGGAGCTCTTATCCGATGCCCCAGAAAAAATAAAATCACTTGAAATAGCACTTAAAAAAGAAAGTGAAGAAAGTGACATTAAGTTAAACAACAAAAATATACGTAGAAATGACAGAACACCATCTGTGATTACATACTCAAGTATTTTACCAAATAAATCAGACAACAAGGATATTTTTGTTGACACGTACAAACTCAATGAGTTACCTCCACAAGAAACAAGAGCTAATAATTATAAAAACCCACCAAAAGAAACAGGAAAAGCCCCTGAAAATAAATCACCGAAAAGCTCAACATTAAAAAAAGAGAATGAGCCTCAGAAAAAACCAATAGCGGCCAGTACTGAAATCACAAAAGAAGAAAAAGAGCAATCTGAAATTAAAGTTAAAAAACCCCCAACAGTAAATATTCCAATCTTATCAAATACCCCAATAGAAGAAATTCCAGAAGATGAAATTACACTCAATGAAGAATTAAATGTCAAACCAGAATTGCCTCAAAGAATGAGCGAGGATGTCATTGTAGAATTCCTTTTAGATAAAATTCAAACACACCAACAAACTCCAAAAGTTCTACATGAGGATAGTATTGTCAATATTAAAATACGAAATGGCTTTCAATACATTGAATTGCCAATGTTCTTTGAAAAAAATCAATTTAAAATAGTCTCCAATCTAGCAAATGAACTAAATCGATTAATAGACTTTTTAAAAAAGAATCCAGGATTAGAAATAGAAATTCGGGGTTTTTCTGACGTAGGGTTTATAAATAAAAATCAGAAAGAATTAGCAGCAAAACGAGCTGTTGCAGTAAAAAAATATCTTGCATCAAAAGGTGTAAGAAACAAGCTCAATGCCATTCCATTCCCAACTAAGCTATCAGAAATTAACAGAATCAATGAGTTAAATTATAGATATAGTCATTTTATAGAATTCAGGGTAAAAGGAAGTATTTCAAAAGAAAGTCTGCTCAGACAAGAATTAAAAGAAGAGCTATTAGCAGGAAGCTTTATTAGCTCGGCTACCATCATTGAAGAATACTATGAAGATGACTTAAGAAAATTTAATGACCACTATGTACAGAACAAAATAGCTCAAGAAATTGAACCAGAAGATAATAATAGAAAAGCAATTGAAAACTTAATAGATCAGCAAATTGAAGAAGATTTAGCAGAAGCTGAAAAAGAATTTGAAAATAACTTAGATAGGAGTATTGATGGAGTCGATGAAGATGAAAGTGATATAGAGATTGATGATGAAGAAGACATTAGTTTTGATGATCTGCGTGAACTTCATGAAGAGGAATTGGTTGAAGAAGATTATTTCAACCCAGATGAAAACTCATCAGAAAATATTCTAGATAATAGTAATGATGACTTTGATTTTGACAAGGCCATGCTGACTGATGAAAAAATAGAAGAGCTTGTACTTACCTCTCCCCCAAAGTTTGAGCTTGGAGGAGGCTTAGCCTTTAATCTTTTTTACGGAGATATTAGTAGATCGATCATTCCGATAATTGATGCTCGTCCACATTTTAGTATTGATATTGTAAAACCCATATCTCAAATGCTTAAAATAAAAGCACAAGCTGGAATGGGGTATATCTCAGGAAGCAATAAAAGTATAAACGTAGGAGGAGATAGTCCTCAGGGAGTATTTTTCACAACAGGAATATATGACATCAATATTCAATTTCAGTTTAATATCACCAAACTTTTGATGGATAACCACAATAGCTTTACTGATAAGTTTCAAATATTTGCAGGTATTGGACACGGTGTAGTTGGCTTTAATACTACACTTAAAATGAAACATACTGATCAATCTCTTTTACAATATCAAAAGGGGTCATCTGGCCAAACAAGTGAGATGATAACGCCTATCTCCATAGAAGTAAATCACAGTATTAATCATAATATTAATCTGGCCTATACTCTTTGCATGAAGGGTGTAAATACAGATAAACTTGATGGATGGGTTGAGACAGGCTCATCTAGAGATAGATACATACAATTGAGTGTCAGCTGCTTCTACAAGCTGAGAGAAAAATACTTTGTAAAAACGATGCAAAGTATACAGCCTGATGGTTTTTAGGACCTTCTTCCTGCATGCTCAAGGCGTTGTGTACGCCTAACAGCAGCTGCATTATAATGCTCTTTCTCAAGATCTGTTTCTGGTATAAGCTCAGGTACTGGCTCAGGCTTTCCTAGATCATTTAAAGCAACAAAAGAAAAATACGCCTCATTAGATTTCACTTTCCTTCGCGCTGGAATATTTTCAGCCCATACCTCAATAAATACCTCCATAGAAGTTCTAAATGCTCTAGTTACCTTAGCTTTAAGAGTAACCACATCTCCCCTTTTAATTGGATTTTCAAAAGATACATGATCAACACTAGCTGTCACCACAATATTATTACAGTGTTTCTGTGCACTCACCGCTGCAGCCAAGTCCATCCAATGTAATAACTTACCTCCTCTCAAATTATCTAGATTATTCGTGTCATTTGGTAACACCAATTGGGTCATTGTTACTTCTGTACTCGATGCTTTCTTCTGTGCCATAAGCCTTTAGATTTGAAAGCAAAGAAAAGCATAATGTTGTATATTTAGGATATGAAAGAATTGATTTTTTATTTCAAACGCCCATGGGCCTATTGCGATTACCTAAATCTTTTCAAACTTTTCATAGGAATAGCCCTTGTTATTAGTGGACTTTTATACAAGAATTGGCTAGGGTTAATAGGACTTTATCCAATCTTAGTCTTTTATCAATATCTATCAAGTCCAGAATGCAAAATTAATCCCAAAGAAGAAAAGGGACTATAATTTACCGAAACTATATTATCTTTGACGACATAAAAAGGTCCCGTAGTTCAACTGGATAGAATATCAGATTTCGGCTCTGAGGGTTGGGGGTTCAAATCCTCCCGGGATCACAAGTTAAAAGCCAAAACCCTTGTAACAAATGAGTTGCAAGGGTTTTTTATTAGGATTTGATATGATTTTGGTACGCAATGGTCATCACAAATGTAAAGCGTTATTTACACA
>CAJXBJ010000036.1 GCA_913050195.1 uncultured Saprospirales bacterium | reverse complement strand
ATTGCATGAGCAGCATTCGGGAAAGCGTTTGCAAGGTCAGTTATCTCGCGTTGTGTCATTGGAGTATTGATGTTTATTGGGTCCGAAAGAACGCGAGATAACTGACTGGCTATTTCCGGACTGTGGTCGCGAGTAAACTCTTTGATATCGATATCAAACTTTTCATTGATTTTCATCAGCACACTGATTGAGAGTGGCCTCTGATTACTCTCAAGTAAATTTAGATATGAATTGCTAATATCAATAGAATCGTCACAATTAACCTTACCGGTTTTTATAGTATGGCCATTAGTTCTTAATGTGCCATTGTAAATAAGAATCGCTGCATCATCATCATATGTAGTGCCATTTGAACTTAGCATACAGATAGAATCTTGCATACCCCATGATCCAAGACCATCAAAAATAAGGTCAATATTTCCATAAGTGTAATTCCCTGAAAAGTCTATCGTTTCGTTTAAGCTATCTGACCTAAAATAGATTGCATTATTAGATTTAATATTGAAACCAGGCTTTAAAGAAAGAGACGCATATATTTTCATGTAAGCATCTATATTTAGGTTAATGTCAAACGGCAAAGAATCACAAATAAGGTTATTGCAAAAACTCATTCTATTAATATCAATATCAAAGGAAGTTGTGCCAGAATTTGAGTCAAAAGTAACGTTGTCCATGGGCCCTGGTCCACAATAGGCAGGAGTCCCTCCACTGCTATCTGACCAATGATTACTATCATCCCAATCTCCGGAACCTCCAATCCAATAAAGATTTTTTGATATTGGAGTTGAAAGATGATTCCATCCACTAGAGCCATGCCTTAATATGCTGTTTGTGAGCTCTACATTAGCACCGCCTATTAAGTCAGTGTTTTCAATAATAAGGTTGTTTAATTTGTGGCCCTTTATCAATTGAATATCTCCTCCATTTGTCGTTCCAGTTGAAATACGTGTGAAAAGATTACATGCTTCTTCTCTAATAACTAAAGAATCATTTATAGTTAGAGTCCTATTGTCAGAAATTCCTAAGTTAGAATTTGCTACTAGGCTTAATGTGTCCATATCACAATCAACTCTTATCTCTGTATTGGCATAAGAGGTAAGCTTTTTAATTTTTGCGCTATGTGAGTAATTTCCTCCGTCTAATAAGTATATTGAAGTTCCTTTGGTTGATATAGAATCGGTATTATTTGTACTAAAACCAGGATAATTATCACGTAAATAGATATTGGATGAATCTAGGACTAAAGTTCCATCACTAATTGAAAAATCATTGCACCTTATAGAGTGTCCATTAGTGATTAATGTATCATTAGATTCGAAAAATATATTTCCTAATGAAGAATACCAAGGATTTGGATAAGTGCATATCGAATCAAGTAGTTCCCAACAACTATTTGGACTTGAAGAAAGCCATGTATCAAAGGTGATGCTTTCAAAGATATGCCCAGCCAGACTAATTTGACTTTTTATTGTGTCGTTATTTTCAAAAAGTAATTCTCCTCCATAATTATTTTGTCCATTTATAATGGTCATGCCTGTGTCAAGAATTAAAGTACCTCTTATTTCATATTCTTCAACATCAAGTATTGGGCTATGCTTAACATTTTGCCAAACCATATTGTTTACCCATAACCAAGATTTGGAAATGGTTGTTGGACCACTAAAGGATAAAGAATCAAAAAACACATTATCATTATAAGATGGATAAGTACTATCTGGATAAGAAGCAGGCCCGCCAGAAAAAGAGGACCAATTATCGCTATTGTACCATGAAGTAGTATTGCCTTTTCCAACCCAATAATAGTCTGTTTGTGCTTCAAGGGATAGAGCGAAACTAAATATAATTAAGAGAGCTGTTGTTTTAAACTTCATGCGACTAAGAGTTAGTTAGTGCTAAATTTAATGATTTTTTAGAACTAATCTTTTTTAGGTATTTAGAAAAAGTTTCTTCCATATTTAATTGCTAATTTTATAATTCAATCTCGCACAGATGATAAAGCTGACTAGCGTCAAAAAATCATATAAAAATCTAGAGGTGCTTAAATCTATAGACCTTGAAATAAATCAGGGAGAGGTGGTTAGTATTCAAGGGGCTTCAGGTGCAGGCAAGAGTACTTTATTACATATTATGGGTACGCTCGATACAGCAGATTCTGGTTCGGTTATGTATGATGGTAATGAATTGACTACATTTTCTTCGAAACAATTGGCTAAATTGAGAAATATGGAAATGGGTTTTATTTTTCAGTTTCATCATTTGCTACCAGAATTTACAGCCCTTGAAAATGTTTGTTTGCCTGCTATGATAGGTGGTCAATCCTTAAAGTCAGTTTCAGAGGAAGGCCTGATAATTTTGGAGAAATTAGGTCTTGGGGATAGAGCTAAGCATAGACCTAATCAATTATCTGGAGGAGAGCAACAGCGTGTTGCAGTCGCCAGAGCCCTAATAAATCAGCCAAAAGTTGTATTTGCAGATGAGCCTTCAGGAAACTTAGATGCTAAAAATGCCTTGGAGTTGCATGAGCTTTTTATGCAATTAAGTCATGAGTTAAATCAAGCGATTGTTATCGTAACGCATAATAACGAATTGGCTAAAATGTCTCACAAGAAATACCGTATTAAAGAGGGGATAATGCATAATTTGTAATGGAGCAAGACCTCCAGGACATACTGCATAAATATTGGAATTATTCTTCATTTAGATCTATTCAAGAGCCTGTTATTAAAACAGTATTATCAGGTAAAGATGTCTTGGCAATAATGCCAACGGGGGGTGGTAAGTCATTGTGTTATCAAGTGCCTGCGCTTTATAAATCCGGATTGACTCTAGTGATAACACCTTTGATAGCATTAATGCAGGATCAAGTTTTGAGCCTTTATCAAAAGAATATTAAGGCTTCAGCGATACATTCTGGTATGAATCAGTTTGAAATCAATAACATTATCAGTAACTGTGTGTATGGTGAAATGAAACTTTTATATGTTTCTCCAGAACGCTTACAATCGTCTGCTTTTAGAAAACAACTTACAGAATTGCCTATAGAGTTAATTGCAGTTGATGAAGCACATTGTATTTCACAATGGGGGCATGACTTTAGGCCAGCCTATCGAAGGATTCATGAAATTAGAGCGAACTTTAAAGGTGTTCCAATTTTGGCCTTAACAGCCTCTGCTACAAAGGAAGTCGTTAAAGATATTCAAGTTCAGCTTGGCTTTAAGGATGGTCAGTTGTTTCAAGCCTCATTTTTACGATCTAATTTAAGCTTAAACGTACTTCAGGACGATAATAAGTGGGGCCGCCTTGAATCAGTTTTAAAGCGTGAGTTAGGCTGTAGCCTTATATATGTGCGTAATCGTAGATTAACAAAAGAAATAGCAAGTTACATAAAAGGATTAGGTTATGATGCTGCTTATTACCATGCTGGAATGAAGTCTGAAGATAAGCATAAAATGCAAGAGGATTGGATGAGGGGTAAATATCAAATTATGGTGTGCACAAATGCCTTTGGTATGGGAATAGATAAAGATAATGTACGTTTAGTTATACATTGGGGTATTCCTGATTCATTAGAAGCCTATTATCAAGAAGTCGGACGGGCAGGAAGAGATGGCAAGCTTTCTTATGCACTTATGTTGTTTGAGAAGGCTGATATGGATCGCTTAAATAGAAACTTTGAAATGCAGTTTCCCACAATAAAAAAGATTAGGCAGGTATATCAAGCTTTGTCAAACTATTTTCAAGTACCTATTAATATTAATACCTCTAGGCCCTTTTCGTTTGAGTTAGTTCCATTTTGTCATAATTATGGGTTTAATTATTTAGAATGTGATCATGTTTTAAAAGTATTAATAGATTTAGGCTATATAAGTATTACCCAAAACCTTAATCAGTCATCGAGGCTTAAAATAACTATGACCAAGGATCAAATATTTGCAATGCGGTCAAGAAATGAATCTATGACAGATATCTTGCAGGCCTTTCTTAGAACTTATGGAGGTATATTTGATGAATTTCAGGAAATAAATGAGAAGCTAATGGCAAATCGTTTACAATTCACTGAGAAATATTTATTTGATTGCTTAAAGCAATTGCATAAGTCAGGGCATGTTTCTTATGCACCTAAGAAGAAAGCACCGCAATTATTTTTTTTAAAGGGTAGGGTGGATATTGATAGTTTGAATATTGATCCAAAATCATGGAATCAGAGAAAGAAGAAGCTAAAAATAAAATTAGAGGCAGTATTGAATTATTGTAATCAAGAAAAAGCATGTCGAAATAAAAGTTTACTAAAATATTTTGGTGAGAACTTATCGATTGATTGCGGTAATTGTGATTATTGTCGGCAGAAAAATAGGCCTAAGCCAAATTTGGATGCAATAGGAAATAAGATTAAGCATAATTTGCAGTCTGAAAGTAAAATGATTGTTGACGTATTAGCATTTTTCCCAGAATCTGAAAAACAAATTATTTTAGAGGCAATTAGGGCGCTTATTGCAAGAGAAAAAATAAGGTTAGAAGGAAATAAAGTTAGATGGATAGGCGAATTGTAAGAATTAGCGTAATTAATGATATAAGCTATGATCAGCGTATGCTAAAGACTGCGCAAAGTTTATACGAACACAATTATGAAGTTCATATTATAGGAAGGTTGTTGCCCAATTCTAAATCAATAGAAAATTATGCCTTTACTCCGCATAGGCTACAATGTGTTTTTAATAAAGGTAAGCTGTTTTATATCGAGTTCAATATAAGGTTAATCTTATTTATGCTTTTTAAGTCAAAAGGTATATACGTAGCAACTGATCTAGATACTTTATTTGCTATGAGGGTTTTAAGTTTCATTAAGAGAGCTCCTCTTGTTTATGATGCACATGAATATTTTACTGAAGTTCCCGAATTAAGTCATAGGCCAATTAGTAAGGGTTTTTGGAGACTTCTTGAGCGAATTTTATTGCCTGGGATTAAATATTGTTACACTGTTAGCCCTGGATTAGTGCATTTGTTTAAAACAAAATATAAAAAGCACTTTGGTTTGGTAAGAAATGTGCCTAGATTAAAATCATTGCCTATTCAAAATAATCAAAGTGAAAAAATTATAATTTATCAGGGAGCATTAAATGTTGGACGTGGTTTGGAGGTCGCTATTCGATCAATGAAACATATTGATGCTAAACTTTACATTGTTGGCGAAGGGGATATCTCTGATAACTTAAAGGAAATGGTGTCTCTACTGCGATTAGAATCTAAAGTAACGTTTAAAGGCAATATTTCACCTGAGATATTGGCTGATTTAACAAGAAAGGCTAGTGTTGGAATTAATTTGTTAGAAAATAGGGGATTAAATTATTACTATTCTTTAGCCAATAAATTTTTCGATTATATTGAAGCGGGAATTCCGCAAATCTCAATGCGTTTTCCAGATTACGATCAGCTAAATAAAGAATATGAAATTGCTCTATTAATGGATGGCTTAAATGAATTTGTTTTGTCCAATGCAATTAACGATTTATTGACTGATACAGAGCTATATTCTAAACTTCATGAGAATTGTTTGAGGGCGAGAAAGGAGCTTTGTTGGGAAAAGGAAGAGCAGATATTATTAGATTTATATAATAATATAAATTCATGAGTGCTATTAATGTAATAGCATTTAATATCCCTTATCCAGCCAACTACGGAGGTGTTATTGATGTTTACCACAAGCTTAGGGCATTCAATCATCTAGGTGTTGATGTGTATTTACATTGTTTTGAGTATGGCCGTGACAGAGCAGATATACTAAGTGGCCTTTGTAAAAAAGTCTATTATTATAAGCGAAATACCGGGTTATTGTCCAATCTAGGTTTAACGCCATATATTGTTAGTTCTCGCAGGCATAAAAACCTTCTTGTCAATCTTGAAAAAAATAATGCCCCTATCTTAATGGAAGGTTTGCATTGCACTGCCTTATTGGGTGAGAAAAGTTTAAAAGATCGAAGAATTATATATAGGGAAAGTAATATTGAACATGACTATTATTTCCATTTGGCAAAGGCTAGTCAATCATGGCTGAAAAAGATTTTCTTTTATATGGAGGCATTTAGATTAAAAAGGTATGAGTCTAAACTAAGGCTTGCCGATCAAATATGGGCAGTTTCTAAAGAGGATAAAAGTCATTTGGAATCAATTTTAGGTCATTCAAATGTGCACTTCTTACCTTCATTTAAGGGTTTTAATAATGTGGCTACCAAAGCAGGAAAAGGAGAATATGTGCTTTATCATGCTAATTTAAGTGTGCCGGAAAATGATCAAGCTGCACATTATTTGGTAGATCATGTTTTTTCAAAAATAGAAATTCCTGCCATTGTAGCAGGATTAAATCCTAGTAATGCGCTGATTAATAAAATTAAGGGATATAGTAATGTTGAAATCAGGGCTAATTTAAATGAAGAGACTATGGCTGACCTGATTAAAGAAGCGCATGTACATGTTCTTTATACGTCGCAAGCAACAGGTCTAAAACTTAAATTATTACAGGTTCTTTTTAATGGTCGTTATTGCGTTGCTAATTCTAAAATGCTTCATGGCACAGATTTATTTTCATTATGCCATATTGCAAATACAAAAGACGAAATGATTCAAAAGATTAATGGATTAGTAAATCAGTCATTCACGGAAGAAAACATAAGTCAGCGCAAACCATATCTAGAAAATTATACTGATAGTTATTTAGCTGAATACGCTCTGAGGCTTCTTAATAGCTAACCTCATAAGTTTTTGTATCTAATTTAATAGAGTCTAGAAGTTCACCTTTGTCAAGCATAACAATTCTAGCTGGAAATTTTTCTATTATGGAATAATTGTGTGTAGCCATAAGGATTGTAGTGTTTAGCTCCTTTCCTATACGCATAAGTAGATTCATTATTTTATCTGATGTCTCTGGATCTAAATTACCTGTTGGCTCATCTGCAAGGATAAGTTCAGGCTCATTTAAAAGCGAACGGGCAATTACAAGACGTTGTTGCTCTCCTCCAGACAGCTCAAATGGCATTTTAAAATCCTTTGTATGCAGTCCAACTAGCTTTAAAACTCTATCAGTGCGCTCTTTCATTTTTGACTTATCTTTCCAGCCTGTGGCTTTAAGTACAAAATTTAGATTCTCCAGTACAGACCTATCCATAAGCAATTGAAAGTCTTGAAATACTATCCCTAGTTTTCTTCTAAGATAAGGTACTTTTTTCCGTTTTATTTTTCTCAAATCAAAATTGACAACCATACCATCCCCCTCAGTTAATCTCAAATCCGAATATAATGTTTTTAATAAGCTGCTTTTTCCACTTCCAGTTTTTCCAATTAGATATACAAACTCTCCTTTTTGTATTTTTAAATTAATATCCTTTAGGACCAAGGTTTCTCCTTGATAAATATTACAATTGTTTAGTTCAATTAAAGCACTGCTATCCATTTCATTCGAAATTTACAACTTCAGTATTGCTCCCACATTCTAGCATTTTATCACCAAAAAATGGATTTTCAATATTGTCATCAAGGCTAAACCATTTGCCACCCATAGAATCAAAGGCCATTGGGCAAGCTTGAATGTAAATAGTTTTACTACCCATTCCATATTTGGTCATGAGTTTATACATTGGGCCGTACATATCACCGAAATTTAGTCGGGCATTGTCCATTTTTGAATTGCTTACAATGTCCTCTAAACAAAAGCTTAGATTCTCTTGTTGTTTTCCCCAACTAAAAAAATCTTCATTATCTAATTTCGAAATATCCACTTTGTGTGAGATAAATTGATTCATAATACTTGCTAAGCTTTTTGCTTTAGCTTCATCGCCTTCTATGCAAGCTTCTTTCAGCGCTATATATTGCATAAATAGTTTGTCCATTTGGCTTTTAAATATAGGGTCAACATTTGACTTAGGTACTATGGTTTTTTTTGCTTTTTTAACATCTTCTCGCTCACTGCATGATGCTAAGCATAAAAACAAAACAAATAGCGGTAAATAGTCCTTTAAACTTTTAAATAATTTCATAGGTCTAAGTTATGCTATATGTCCATAAAATTCAAATAGATAATAATTTAAAAGTCCATGAGATTACAGCCTCTTATGGCTGCCTGTGATACGCGTCCATCTACAGTAAACTCATTGTTGTTAAGGGTTTTTCCTAAATCTTGACTAGCAATGAAGGCACACGAATGAGTATTCGCTAGATCGATAATATTAAGTGCTCCACTTTGATTATTTGGTAATATTTCAAAGGGGTCCTGCAGACTTCGGCAAAGAACTCTCATGCTATGAATAGGTTTAAAGATACCGTTGCCAACACTATATGCCTGGGAATATAATTCTGTCATTCCATATTCTGAATGTATTTGATTATTTGGGAATGCTAAACTTAGTTGATCGTGAAGTGTCTTTCGGATAATCTCTTTGCCGCGTCCTTTCATTCCACCAGTTTCCATTACTATTAACTTTGAGTGTGGGATATGGAGGTTTTTCGATATTGATAGAAGGGCGTAGCTAACTCCAAATAGAAGCGTTTTCTGATTTTTGTTTTGGATTAAAACACGTTCAATTTCATCTTTATTGATATTAATAAAACGACTTTCTTTGTGTTTGGAATTTTTTAGGAAATAACTCATCATTGAAATTAATGAGGAGTCGCCTTGGTCTAAATAATTTGGCAATAATGCAAGAATTAAATAATCGTTTAAATTGCCATATATTTTTTCAAAGCCTTTTTGTGCATTTATGTGATAAAAACTTTCATTGTATATCACGTGTTTAGCTCTAGTGCCATGAGAAGTCCCACTGCTTAGGAAATATTTTGGATTTTTTATTTTAATCGAACTTACTTCATGGTTTTTAAAAAAATCAATAGGTAAAAAGGGTATGTTTTCTATTTTATTGATTTTTGAAATGCTAATATTTAAGTGTTTTATAAATGCACTGTAAATAGGGCAGTTTTTAGCCTGAAATGCAAATAGTTCTAGAGCAGCATTTTCAAAATCTTCAGACTTTAAATCTGCAATCTTATTTTGGTACTCACTAATAAAAAGTTTAACAGATGACATGTTTAACGAATTTAATTATTCAGTATGTAAATGATGTGAATATGGACAATATTTCTACTTTTGTAATGCAAAATTTATCAATTTGACACTTATAAAATCTATTTCTGGAATTCGTGGTACTATCGGGGGGCATAGTGAGGGAAATTTAACACCTTTTGATGTTGTTAAATTTGCTGCAGGATTTGGTGCCTGGATTATAGAAAATAATCAAACGAAAAAAGTCGTTATTGGAAGAGATGCTCGTATTTCAGGCGATATGGTACGTGGATTAATTGTTGGTACACTACAAGGGCTTGGAATTGATATTGTTGACCTAGGATTAAGTACTACACCTACTGTTGAAATGGCGGTTGTGTGGGAAAAAGCTGGAGGAGGTATTATCATAACAGCGAGCCATAATCCAAAGCAATGGAATGCTTTAAAACTCTTGAATAATAAAGGGGAATTTATTTCATCAAAGGATGGTAAAGATGTACTTCGGCTTGCTGAGGATGGTAATATAGAATTTGCTCAAATAGATAAATTAGGGTCATATTCAAAAAGTGACAAATATTTAGATAAACACATTAAGGCTATTTTAGCATTGCCATATGTAGATGCCGAGGCCATAAAAAAGGCTAATTTTAAAGTTTTAGTAGATGCCGTTAACTCGGTAGGAGGTCTTGCAGTTCCTGCTTTGCTTAAAGCATTGGGTGTTGAGCAAATTGTTGCTATGTACTGTGAGCCGACAGGTATTTTTCCTCATAATCCAGAACCTCTACCAGAGCATCTATCACAAGTTGCTCATGAAGTTGTATTTAACAAGTGTGATTTGGGTATTGTTGTTGACCCAGATGTTGATCGTTTGGCGATGATTAATGAGGATGGAAGCATGTTTGGAGAAGAGTATACCTTAGTGGCTATTGCAGATTATATTTTAGGTAAAAAGAAGGGTAATACAGTATCTAATCTGTCTTCAACTAGAGCATTGAAAGATGTTACTAAAAATTGGCATAATCAAGAGTATTTCGCATCGGCAGTTGGAGAGGTTAATGTTGTTAAAAAAATGAAGTCAGTTGATGCAGTTATTGGAGGAGAAGGTAATGGTGGAATTATAGTTCCTGACTTACATTATGGACGAGATGCTCTAGTAGGTATTGCACTCTTTTTGAGCCATTTGGCTAATTCGTCTAAGCGTTGCTCTGTTTTAAGAAATCAATATCCGGCTTATTTTATGCATAAAAGTAAAATGGAACTCATAGATGGCGTCGATGTTGATCTTATTCTTGAACAAATTAAAGACAAGTATAAAAGTCAGCCTGTTAACACAGAAGATGGAGTAAAGATTGAATTTGAAGAAGAATGGGTGCATTTAAGGAAATCAAACACTGAACCTATTATTAGAATTTATTCAGAGGGTAAAACAGAGACCACGGCAATAAATATTGGTAATAAAATAATTCATGATATCCGTGAATTGATGAGTCAAAATCAATTAATCTAATGAAGGCATATTTAGATAATGCAGCGACAACAGCCTTAAGCCAAGAAGTGATTGATGAAATGTTGCCTTTTATGAAGCAACATTATGGTAACCCATCTTCAATTCACGCTTATGGACGTGAAGTTCGTTCAAAAATGGAGAAGGGGCGTAAGCTGATCTCTAAGCTATTAAATTGTTCTCCTTCAGAGATTTATTTTACATCAAGTGGTACAGAAACAAATAACACGGTTATAAAAGGTTGTGTGAAAAGTTTAGGTGTAAAGAACATTATTTCTTCAAAAATCGAACATCACTGTGTGCTTCACGCAGTTGAAGAGATGGGTAAACTGCCTGATATTAATGTTCATTATGTTGATTTAGATGAAAAAGGTCATGTGTGCTTTAGTTCTTTAGAAAATCTTCTCGATAAAGTTGAGGGCAAGACTTTAGTGACTTTAATGCACGCAAATAATGAAGTGGGTAATTTAGTTGATCTTAAATCAATGTCTGTTCTTTGTAGAAAGTATGATGCGTATTTGCATTCAGATACAGTGCAAACTCTAGGGCATTATCCAATTGATTTGCAGGAGTTAGATGTTGATTTTATAAGTGGTTCGGGTCATAAGATTCATGGTCCAAAAGGTGCAGGTCTGCTGTATATTAATGGTAACCTTAAGATAGACGCATTTATTCATGGAGGTTCTCAGGAAAGAAATATGCGTGCAGGCACTGAAAATACATACGGGATTATTGGTTTAATTAAAGCTTTAGAGTTAGCTCATGAGAATATGGATTCTGATATTGTTCTTGTGCAATCATTGAAGGATTATATGATAGAGCAATTGGAAAGTAAAATCCCTAATGTAAGCTTTAATGGTGATGCTAAAGGTAGCTCTTTATACACTGTTTTAAATGTTAATATACCTGCAGGGAAAGATAGTGATATGTTACTGTTTAATTTGGATATTGCAGGTATAGCTGCATCTTCTGGCTCAGCATGCAGTTCGGGGTCTAGTGTTGGATCTCATGTGCTTTCTAATATAGGAGGCGTGTGTGAAGGGAGCGCATCTATTAGATTTTCATTTTCTAAGTATACTGGTAGAGAAGAAATTGATTATGCAGTAGAAAGTTTAGAGCGTATTTTAGGCTTATAGATTTTCTAGAAAAAGCATGCTGTCAATATGATCAGCATAGTCTGTAAGTTCTGGTGATTGAGCTTCCCCAAATGCAATAGAGTTATCCCAATAGCCATCCGAGCTTAAAACGCATTGAATGTTTTCTTTTTCTTTATTAATATAATTTGTTATTTCTGAATCGTCTTTATAGAATTGATAATAAAGGGTAGCAACCGGAGAAAATAAATTTTCATTCTCTTGTAGAATTAAAAAATCACTGTGAAAGTGTGGTGATTGATTTAAAAGTAAAATTGACAAATTGTAATCAAGGTTGTTTTTGTACTTGTTATTTTCAATAACTTTTCTGTGATACTCAAAAGCTTGAAGTATTTTTGTCGGATCAAATCCCTCTGGTAACAGCAATTTAGAAATACTTCGACAACCAAAACCAAAATAATCAAAAACATCTGTTGCTAATCTTTCTAATTCAGCTAGGTTTTCTTTTCCATTTAGTATAGCTAAAGAGGTTCGGCTTTTTCGAAAAATATTTGGTAGATGCCCAAAGTAGGTTTCAAAATATCTGAAGCTGTTATTGCTGCCTGTTGCAATTATAGCATCGATATTTTTAAGTGGGCTGTCAAAGCTAATATAGTCTTTAAGCCTTTTGTCTATTTGATATAGCTTTTGAATGATTGCTTTACCTAATATAATATCCTTGGATGAAAGCTTGCATACAGCTCTGTGCCCTGATAAAATAACGCATAACAAATCATGAAAATTTACTAGTGGAATATTTCCTGCCATAATTATTCCTACTTGTTTCGGAGATGTATTATGCTTATAGTTTTCTAACCAATTTTCAAGCTTTTTTTTGTCTAGCCATTTAGCTATATTTTTTAGTGCCTTTTTTATTTCCTCTTTTTCAAACCAGTTATTATTATTATGAGTTTCTTCAATAATGCCATCCCATTCATTGGGGTCTAGTTTGTTCAAAGAATCTCCCAAAGCACAAAATGACTTTAATTTATCTTCTAGGCGCATTTCAATTCTATTTGATATTTTCGTAATTTTACTGCAAAACTAAACATTAATTAAAGTCAAATTAAATTATTTCTGATGGCGATTAAAATTACAGATGAATGTATAAATTGTGGGGCTTGTGAGCCAGAATGTCCAAATAATGCCATTTATGAAGGTGGGGTAGAATGGGCATTTTCCGATGGGACAACAGTAAATGGAGAAGTTGTAATGCTAGATGGATCTGCAGTGGATGCAGATGAACGATTGGATCCAGTAGAGGATGACACCTACTACATTGTCACAGATAAATGTACAGAATGTGTTGGTTTTCATGAAGAGCCACAATGTGCGGCAGTTTGTCCAGTTGATTGCTGTGTTCCAGATCCAGATAATGAAGAGACGGAGGATCAACTTTTAGAAAAAAAGTCTAAAATGCATATTTAAGGCTTTTAGTCTGATAGGGGAATGGACCAAGATCAAATCATTGTTTTAGCCGTAATCTTGGGTATTGCTGTCTCCTTATATACAGCTTATCTAAAGGCGCCAGTAGCCTTCTTGCTTGGGGTAATAGTTTTAAGCCTTGCAGGTATTTTAACGCCAAAAGAAATACTGATTGGCTTTTCGAATGAGCAAATAGCAGTCATTTTATTGTTGCTCATAATAGGAGATATTATACAAAAAACAGGTATACTCAATAGTCTTTTCGAAGGGCTTTTTAGAAAAGCTAAAAGCTATAAAGGCTTTCTATGGAGGATGATGTTATATGTGTCTGCAAGCTCGGCATTTTTAAACAATACGCCTTTGGTTGCTATGGTAATGCCATATGCAAATAATTGGGCAGAAAAGCATAAAATATCGCCATCTAAGTTATTGATTCCCCTTTCTTATGCTTCTATTTTAGGAGGAGCAGCTACATTGATTGGCACATCAACAAATTTACTTATGAATGGTTTAGTAGTTGAGTTTAATGCCTTAATTGAAGCAAAAGAATTAGTAATAAACAGTACGTTAATTACGAGACCTTTAGAAGAATTAGGAATTTTTGATTTTACTGTAGTAGGTGTTCCTATGATTATATTAGGCTTGATTTATTTTTTAACCTTTGGTCATGAGCTATTGCCCTCAAATAAATCTATAGCAAATGCTGTTTTTGATATAAGACGGGAGTATATAGTTGAAACTTTGGTTGCTTCTAACTCTTCTTTAGTCGGTAAAACTATAGAGGATTCTAATCTAAGAAATTTAGACGGACTATATATCGTTGAAATAATTCGAGAAAATCGTAACATTTCATCCGTTGGGCCTAAAGCAATTTTAGAAGCAGGAGATATATTATTGCTAGCTGGAGATACGGAGAAAATTGGCGCTTTATTAGATAAGAATCTTGGTTTGTCTCTGCCAGAGAAAGCTAGGCAAGGCGGTGTTGGCTTTGAAGAGATGTTGGAAGTAGTTATTCCTTATAACTCTATATTTAGTTCAAAATCTGTGAAAGGTTCAAACTTTAGAGCAAAATTAGATGCTTCCATAGTTGCAATTCATAGAAATGGTGAAAAAATCAGTGGCAAAATTGGTGAGATTATAATGCAGCCAGGAGATTTGTTAATGTTGCTTTGTGGTCCTGACTTTAATAAACGTATTGAAGGTAACTCAGACTTGTATGTAATATCCCAAAAGACTTTATTGCTAAAAAAGGTTTCTAAAACGAAAGCCTTTTCTTTATTAGGGGGCTTATTCATTGCAGTTTTACTTTCTTCTTTTAAGTTGGTTCCTCTGTTTCAGTCTCTTTTGTTTTTATTGGGATTGATTGTGCTAACTAAAACAGCTTCTTTGCATGAAGTAAAAAAAAGCATGCGTTTTAATATTTTAGTAATAGCCGGTATGTCATTAGCCATAGGGCGTGCAATGATGAAGACTGGGGCTGCAGACTTATTGGCTACTCAAATAGTAGAATTATTAGGTAATTTTGGCTCTTTGGGTATTTTATTTGGGCTTTATTTTATAACCAACGTCATGGCTGCATATTTAACTAATGTAGCTTCTTTGGCAATTATGTTACCTATTGCTTTGGGTGCTGCTTTTGGTTTAGAGCTTCCTTTTATGCCTTTTGTGTTAGTAATTGCCTTTGCCTCAGCTGCTAACTTTATTACTCCAATAGGATACCAAACTAATTTAATGGTGTTTGGGCCTGGTCGTTATACTTTTGGCGACTATATGAAGGTTGGATTTCCAATTAGCATAGTTTATATGATAGTGGCTGTATTTATTTTGAATTTTGTCTATTTATAAAGAAAGATTTTGAGTAAGAATATTGTTAAGCATAGTTATAATATTAGCAGGGAAGAAAGAGAGCAAAACTTATCACAGAACGCTAAGATATTGTGGTTTACTGGGCTTTCCGGTTCAGGAAAATCAACAATAGCTAATGGGGTGGAGCTGGCGCTTAATGAACAAGGCTTTAAGACATATTTGTTGGATGGGGATAATGTTCGGTTAGGATTAAATAATGATTTAGGGTTTAGTGATAAAGATAGGG
>CAJXBJ010000035.1 GCA_913050195.1 uncultured Saprospirales bacterium | reverse complement strand
AACATGCTTATTCAGATTCTGGCACATATGATATTTTATTACAGGGAATTACTTTAGCAGGCTGTGACACATCACTTTTAAAGGAAAAAGTAATAACAATCTTTACACTCCCAAGAATCAATATCTCCGGCAATCAAAGCATTGCAATTAATGAAGAAGCACAGTTAAATGCTAACGGCGGAATTACATATATTTGGAGTCCCACAGAAGGCCTAAGCGACCCATATATTGCTAATCCAATTGCTAATCCAACAGATACTACAGTTTATACTGTATTTGTTACAGATAGCAATTATTGCACTAACTATGATTCAGTGACAGTAATTGTACGTGTTCCTGAACATCCTTTTGTGCTTATTCCAGATGCTTTCTCTCCAAATGGAGATGGTCATAATGATTATTTAAAAATGATTGCTTACGACATTGCTAGTTTATCTCACCTAAAGATATTTAACCGCTATGGACAGGTTGTATTTGAAACCAATAATATAGATTTTGAATGGGATGGCCAATACAAAAACCAGCCCTTGGATATTGGATCTTATGTATATATATTACTAGGTTATTCGAATGATGGCGAAAAAATAGTTCTTAAAGGAGATGTGACAATTGTAAGATGAGGTATTTATATATATATATGTGTGTGTTATGCCTTTTGCTTCAAAAAAGCATCCAGGGTCAAGACGCCCATTTTTCACAATTTAATTTTACGCCTCTTCAAGTTAATCCTGCAAACGCTGGCGATTTCAATGGCTGCTACAGAATTCACTCTACTTATAGAAATCAATGGAATTCAGTAACTACACCCTATACTACCTATCTGATTAGCTTTGATGAACCTATTCGAACTAAATCATACTCAGAAAATAAATTTGGTATTGGTGTCATTCTTATGAATGATCAATTTAGCACCAAAGGTTTCAATCATTTCATGGCTAATATTGCTTTAAGTGCACATAGGTATGTAGATCACGATAAAGACCATAAATTATCTGGAAGCCTACAATTGGGTTTTGCACAAAAAAGCTTAAACATTAGTGATTTTTCATTTATAAGTCAATATGACAAAGACCAAAGTTTTGACCTAAGCCTGCCAAATGGTGAGCCTATTTCATCCACATCTATTTTCTATCCTGATGTTGGCATTGGCACTATATATCATTACAACGCTCCCTCTACCATTAAATTCAAATTTGGAGTTGCTATACACCATCTGTTTAGACCAAAAGAGCAATTTTTGAATCAAGGTGAACATCGCATAAATAGACGCTACAATATTAGCGGAAAGCTAATATATCCATTAGAAGAAAAAATAGATGTTAGACCCTCTATATTATATATGAAACAAGGTAGTTCTAATTCTGTAGTTGTAGGAAGTGATTTTTTATATCGTTTCTTTATGGAAGACAACTTAAAAAGAATTGGTCATTTGGGCTTATGGTATAGAAGTGGTGATGCCCTAATTGTTGCTGGTGGCTTTAATTACAATGGTCATCTTATGGCTATCGCCTATGATCTAAACATATCAAGCTTAAGCAATGTTAGTGGTTATAATGGTGGCTTTGAAATTACATACAGACATCTTCTAAAGTGCTTCCCTAGAATTCCTGTAGACTTCACTATACCTTGCATAAGATTGTAAAATGAAATTAGGCTTTAAAATATTATCTCTTTTAATGATACTGAAGCTTAGCATAATTAATGCTCAAGACACAACTAAAAGTGTGACATATAGTATAGATACCTATTTACATTTGGCAGACTCTCTATATTCAAGAGGAAGTTATTATACAGCCATTGATTTTTTAGAACAGGCCTATTCTATTAATCCAGAGCTTGCCTATATTTCATATAAGTTGGGATGGGCATACTACAAGTCAAGAAACTATGAAAAAGCAGAAATCTATTTCAGGGAAGCCTTTGAACTAGCACCCCGTTCCTTTCCCGATGCTCAGTACTTTTATGCTCAAATGTTAAAAAGAAATGGAAGGTATTCTTTAGCAATAGATGAATTCGTCAAACTTAAATCACAATACAAAGGCCCAAATAAAGACCAAATAAAATCATGGTCAAGAAAGGAAATTGAAAGCTGTGATTATGCATTAGATCAAAAGCGTCTTAAGTCAGCATTTGAGATAAATCATTTAAACAATAATATAAATTCATATTATAGTGATATAGCTCCTATAATGTATGATTCCTCCTTACTAATCTATTCAGCACTTAAAACTGATAGTATCATTAATGATGAAAGTAAAAATCGTTTTTTTCAATTATATCAAAGCCATTATAAAAAAGATATTTGGCAGCCTTCAGTTCCATTTGATTTTTTAGAATTTACAAAAGACAAACACATTGCTAATTTGGCATTTAATAAGTCTAAGAATACAATGTTTTTTTCCATGTGTGACTATATTGGATTAGGTAAGGCCAAATGCTCAATATATAGAAGTCGTTACAATCCTATGGAAGAAGCTTGGAATAGCCCAAAAAAGCTAAACACATTGATTAACCTAAAAACATCTACAAACACACAGGTCTGTATAGGGAATTATAAGGATGGTCAAGAAGTATTATATTTTGTTTCTGATAGAGAAGGAGGCGTTGGCGGCTTAGACATATGGTATAGCATCATTGATGAAAATGGCAAATTTGAAACGCCAAAAAATTGCGGTAAACGAATAAACACTGATAGAGATGAAATGACCCCATTTTATGACAACTCTAGCAACACATTGTATTTTAGTTCAGAAGGACATTTAAACTTTGGTGGCTTTGATATCTTTTATGCAATAGGCATGGCTAAAAAATGGCAATACCCCATTAATGTAGGATACGGATTGAACACATCAAATGATGAGCTTTATTTTTATTTAAACTCAGATGGGAAAACAGGTTTGTTTAGCTCAAACAGGCAAGGAAGTTTGACCCTAAAGCATCCTACGTGTTGCGATGATGTATATACTTTTGAAAAAATAAAGATTATAAAACTTTTAGTTACAGGTAATATGAAATTACCGGCCGACAGTTTTCCTGAAATTCAAGATAGCATTCAATGGCAAATTTCATTTACAGATAGTATTGGAAGAGATCCAATACCTCTAAGTCAAAAGAGCTTGACAGATAAAATATATCAAATTGAAGTCAAAGAAAATCAATGCTACACAATTAAAACCTATGCAGAGCAAGACAGCTTTATTTACAAAGGGAAAAAAACATTTTGCACTTATGGATTTGATGAATCCACAAACATCACACATGACATTACATTTGATGTAATAAAACGAAGCAAGCGCTATAATAGAGATGAAATAGAGTTTAATAAACCATATCCACTTATTAATGCTATAAGCTTTAATAAATTCAAGTTGGACAAAAAATCTAAAGAGGGATTAATTGATTTATATAACTTCCTAAATGAAAACTCAGATTTAAAAATTCAGATAGTTTCTCATACAGATAGTAAAGGAGCTGAATCATATAATCAAAAACTTTCACAAAAAAGAGCAGAAAGTGTTGTACGCTTCCTTGTAAGCCGTGGCATCTCCAAAAAACGTCTATCTGCTTTAGGAAAAGGAGAAAGCGAACCTATTGCTCCAAATACTTTAGCTAATGGTCAAGACAACCCAACTGGTAGAGAAAAAAATAGGCGAACTGATTTTATAATAACTGGACGAATTAAATAATTAAAATAGATAACGAACATTAGCCCTTCCAACATGCACATTTTTATTATTTTCTGAAGAACGAAAATCATATGAGATACGCATCTGGACATTATTATTCAATTTCTTTTGCCATGTAACATTCCAAAGTGAATTTTGTCCTGGCTGAAAAGCTTCTAGCATAATATAATTCAGATTAATATTATTAGTAATTATATAATCAACCTTGACTAAACTAAAACTTGTTCTTAAAACGCTTTTATTTATAAAATTAAAATTCCAATCGAGCTTTATAGATTTAATTATTGCATTATCGCCCTCTGAATCTAAACGATTGTACTTCAAAGCATACCTGCTCTCGATACCTAAGCGACTCCTTCTAGCAGCAGTCCATTCAAAGCGCTTTCTAACATCTTCTGAATAAATGTTGAAATTCTTATTTTCAGACCAATCTGAAGCATTGCTCTGGCTAGATAAAATATATTGAATTTGTGATTTCAAGTGTCTATTCCAATAATACCGAAGCCTAAAATCTTCTTCTCTTTTTCCTCTTTTTTCAAATCCATTAACAAGCAAAAGTTTATTATCCAAATAATTCTGATGCCATTCTATTGAAAATTTTGAACTTCCTCTATTATAAAAGAAAATATTCCTCATGTTTTGAACGACAGATACAAGGTCATTCTCAACAAAGTCAATATAAAACGGATTCATATAATTATAATCCTGAGAAGCCAAAGTCTTTCTTTGTATTTGTGCATTAAGCTGGGCAGAAAGCTTCTGAATTGTTCTTGATAAACGCGACCTATCTGTTATTAAAGGCTTTAACTTAATATTTAAACTTTGATTACATGATAAAGCATATACTTTTTGATAATCGTTACCAACTGTAAATACTTTAATATAATTTGCTTGATCTTGAAAGGCTGATATTTCAAATTCATCAAGTGCCTGTATACCATCGCCATTATCGATCCATGTATAAACTCCCTCTCCCATCATCACCTCAACAAACATGTATTCTCTTTTTTGCTCTAATCCTCTGCCGACTTGATAAAAACTTTGACCAATAACTGCCCCATTCAATATTTTTAATCTGTAGTCTAAATTTGCGCTTAAATTATCATCAGGCTCTAGCTGCTCAATATTGGCGCTCGTTATATCCAAAGAACGATATTGCATACCCAAACTAAGGGTATTTTGACCCTGAGCCCAAAGTCTTTGCTGAAAGTCAATATTATCACTTGAACTACTTTTTTGTAATAAGTTATCTAATGTTCTGTAATCGTATCTAGTAAAATAGGTAATACGCCAAGGATAATTACTGCTATCCGCATTTTTAATTGTTGTGGAAAACGCATCATACTTATAACTACGGCTATCAAGACTATCATGAGTAGTATGATGCCATGTATTTTCTTCACCATCATAGTTAAAAGCAAATTCAATTGCATTCAACTTTTTAAACTGTTTGGTGATTCCTAAGTTTGGACGTAAAAAAGTGTTCTTCAATAATTTATGTTGGGCACTCAGATATGAAGAATTAATATTAAATGTAAATCTATCCCACTCACTTTTACCCCTAACATATTGCCTTAATCCTTTAAATTCATTACTCTTGGTATAATAATTTAGCGAATAAGTATAATCATGTAATCTGGTTTTTTTTAAGTGCACTTTATAATAATGAATCAAGTCTTCCGTTTCATCTAAATCTATCAAACCCCAATCTCTATCAAACTCGATTGATCTAAACCGCTCAATTGGTTCAAAAGAACTAGAAATAAATTCTGTCTGAATTTGTTGTTTAACTTTCCATCTTTTTGACTTTATGGTGTCCTTGCCAAAATCAAATTGGTTATTTAAATAAATCTTAACTCCTAAACCTATATCATCTTCATCATTTTGATCTGAAAAAGTATTTACATCCTTTTGAGAAAGCCCAACATCAAATCCAACTTGCGTTGATTGATTTAAAGAATAGGATGAACTTAAATGCAACATATCATAAGATTGCGGACTTACCAAAACTTTAATTGGAGCATATGCACCCTGTAAACTTCCATCCTTAGGTGCTTTCCATTCATAAATTCTACCATTTATATTGGTGTCCGATAAAGCATAATAGCCTTGACCCTCTCCTACAAAAACAAAATTTAATTTATAATGGGCTTCATTTTCATTATTTGAATATATAAATATGGAGTCATAATAAACACCTTGACTTAAACTATCCTTTAATGCATATCGAACTTTCTTATCATCGTATGGTAAGCTATCAAATTGAAAGGTAAATGCATCCTGAATACTATCTCCAACACCAATTAAAAGCGCTTTTTCATTGTTACTAAGGCTTTGCTGGATACTTTGGTTTTTGTGATCTCTTTGACTATATACATCAAGCTTTACTGTCATTCTTTCCTGAGACCAGTTAAAACCCATTGTTTTTGTTGATCGCATATAGTTTTGGTCTGCATATTCAAACTCTACTCTTATTCTATGGTCCTTAGTAATCATTCTCTTCGATGTAAACGTAATTTCTGCAGTATTGTAATCAATCGTATAATCATTTTGATCTCCACGTTCTAAACGTTTACCATCAATAAAAACACGTTCAGATCCTGCAATAATGATTATAAAACTCTCTCCATTTTTGCCATATAATCTATATGGGCCCTGATTTGCCTCTTCTCCATTCATTGCCTGTAAACAATATTTTCCTTTTGCTACTGAAAAAGAAGCATAACCATTTATACCTTCATATTTGGGCCGATTCCATTGATAATAAAGACCTTTTTGATTTTTTCTGTATCTAAGAAAATAGGTTGTGTCCTGTATAATTTCAATATCTCCAGCATTTAAAAACATTCTAGGACTTCTTAAATTAATAAAGACCTTGTCAAAATCCTGAATATCAGCTGTACTACCTTCTGGTTGGAATGGAATATTCTCATCTGTAATAGATGCAGAAAGTTCAATATCCTCTGTAAGATTACCACTTAACTGCATATTCATTCTAGAGTTAAGAACTGCACTTTGATTATTACCCATAGCTAATTCCCTAGCTATACTACCATCAAATCTTATTTTACTTTCAGATTGCCAAAGTTCATATTGATATGGAGAAGCCCCGCTTGGAATAAACAATATTGCTTTGTCTTTTTCCAATTTATAATCTGTCTTGTAATCTGTCTTATTAAAGTTATATCCTAGATGGCGAAAGTTTATCTTTATCGGATAACGATCCTTTGACTTCCAATAAAACCAAGCGTTTGAAGGATTAAGATGATAGTTTGTTTTATTCACCAAATACTTAGAACCGTCCTCTCTTTCTATAGATATAAGTCTAATCGCATTTGAGTCCAACTTAACAGAGTCTAGATGATTTTGGATTATACGAGTTTGAAAATTGTTACTCTCCTGAGCAATAATTGATCCTATACAAAAGTAAAATATTAGCGAAAAACGCATTAATCCTGGATAATAATGGTATCAACAGAAGAACCATATCCACACCATACACCCAAGCCACCTTCAATATTTGTCATAACTTTTGTTGGTATACCAAAAGGATTACCATTACTACCAATGTCTTGCTCCAAAGTTCTCCAAAAACTAAAAGTTGATTTTTCTAGACTACTGATTTTCAAACAAACCGTATCTCCTTTCCAAAAATAACTATAAGTACTTGGATCAAATTCTTCAGTTCTATTCATACCTCGCTCAAATGGCACATCAAATTTTTGTCCATTAAAGACTAAGTCATCCCAAACTGAACCAAAATAGCCCGACTTATAATCTTCTGAATTTCTTTTAGTAAAATACCTATAATAATTCCCCATTGAATCAGGATCTTGAAAAATTGCATGCAAACTAGCGAGACTGTCATTCCCTTCATCAAATTTTGGATGAGGCAACCAATACAAAGAATCAATATCTACTGGATTAGGAATTGTTGTTGTGGCTCGTAATATTTTATTTTCCTTACTAACAATAAGAGAATATGTCTTGCCAATCTCTCCAATTAAAGAAAAGCTTGTATATATATATATGTTATTTTGAGCATCTACAGGAATACTTAACTGAGTCAAGGGATAATTCACTCCTTCTAACTCAATACTAACATCAGCTCCCTTAACAAATAAGGTATCTAAGTTTTGTAAATCAATACTCGAAAAATAAGGCTGATTATAGGTAAGCATTACTAGCGGAGGAGATCCATTTTCAATACTTCCTTCCACAACAATTTTTGTTTCAGGTATTGGCATATTTATGGTTATCTCTTTTGAGCATGCTGTCAATAATATAAAGCTTAATATGATTAAATATCTAACCATTAAAAATTAAAATTCCAGGCGATTGATGGAATAATAGGGAAAAGAGACACCTGCTTTGCCTTAATCTCTAAATCGCCATCTAATATATCCCCTTCATTCTCAAAATAAATAAAATATGGATTCATTCTATTATACACATTATACACAGAAATAACCCATTCACCACTATACCTTCTGTCTTGTTTAAACTTTGGCAATATAGTACAACTCAAATCCAAACGATGATAAGGCTCCATTCTAAATCCATTTCTTGGCCCATATTCATTAATAACCGAAGCTTCCACAAAATAACGAGAGACTGGCAAGGTCATGGCATTACCTGTTCCGTAAACAAAAGTTGCCCCAAGTCTTATTCTTCTACTTAATTCATACAATAAAACTACAGACAAGTCATGCCGTCTATCAAACTTGGTTGGAAAAGATTCTCCTCCGTTAATAGCATCAAAGGTTCTAAATGTTTTCGACCAGGTGTAACCAATCCAGCCATTAAAGTCACCTTGCCTCTTTTTTAAAAAGAATTCAGCACCATATGAATTACCCACACCAAAAACAAAGAAGGATTCTATATTTTGTTCTAATTGTGGGTAATAACCATCTGCATATTCAATTTGATTCTGCATATCTTTATAATATAACTCTATTGAACTCTCTAACTCATCCTTCATGAAATTTTTAAATATCCCTATAGAGTATTGTATACTTTCCTGCGGTCTAACCATTTTAGTGCTAGGCATCCAAAGATCTGTAGGCAAACTTGACGAAGAATTATTTACCAAATGAATATATTGCTTATTGTAGGCTACCCCTCCTTTCATAGATGTATTCTCATTAATCATATAACGCATAGATAAACGCGGCTCTAAACCAGTATATGTCGCCACATGATCACCTTTATTATAGCTTAAGGTATCCTCCTGGTTTTGTGCATTTGAAGTAATATAATCATAAGGTCCAACTTGATGATATGCTGAAAACCGTAAGCCATAGTTTATTTTTAGCACATCATTCACACTAAATTCATCCAATAGATAAGCTGCCCATTCATGCGCAAATCGCTTTGAATCCTCTCTTGGCTGTATATCAATACTATCCTCTTCGGAAACAATTGTCGCTACATTAGGTATAAAAGTGTGATAAGTATGGTTCAAACCAAACTTTAATTTGTGTTTTACATTCCAATAATAATCAAAGTCTATTTTCTCATTTATATCCTTTATTCCAGAGCTTAATTTAAATGTAAAACCACCTTGACCTGCATTTAAGGCAAAATTATAGTCATTATAAATTACAGATACATTCATAAACAACTTATCCGTAAACAAGTGGTTCCAGCGAGCAGTTGTAGTGGCATTACCCCAAGGTATATTTACAGAAAATCTGTCATCACCTGAACTAAAGTTAAAAACATCTCTACCAAAATAGCTGCTTAAAAAGATTCGATCCTTGTCTGATAGTCGATAGTTAAACTTCATATTTAAGTCATAAAAATAATACGCATTACCCTCAAAATCTGTATTCTTAAGAAAGGGTTTTAACAGCGCATCAATATAGGTTCGTCTGCCTGATATCATTAGAGAACTAGTATCTTTAATAATGGGCACCTCCAAGGTTAGTCTAGATGATATTAACCCTATTCCTCCACTAGCGCTCACCCGTTTACTATTACCATCCTTCATACTAACGTCTACCACTGAAGAAAGACGACTACCATAATTGGCTGGCATACCTCCTTTAATTAAATTAGTCGTCTTTATAGCATCTGCATTAAACACAGAAAAGAAACCAAATAAATGACCAGAATTATAAACCACAGCCTCATCCAATAGAATAAGGTTTTGATCAGGCCCCCCACCTCTTACATAAAAACCAGAATTACCTTCTCCAGATGATTGAACCCCAGGCAATAATTGAAGCGTTTTTAAAATATCGACTTCACCCATTAATGCTGGAAGACTTTTGATGCTTTCTACATCTAAATCAACTGTTCCTAAATCTGCACTACTTACGTTTTTATCTTTTCTTTCAGAGCTAACAACAACTTCTTGAGTAGTTATAACATCTGGTTCTAGCTCTAAATTATACCGTCTGTTTTCATTTAATTCTAATTGAATCATTCTATCCTTAAAGCCTAAATATTGAAAAACCAATTCATGCTTTCCCGCTGGCAAACTCAAAGAGTAGAAACCATACTGATTAGTAATTGAAGCCCAAGAGGTATTATCCTTAACATAAACTGTTGCCGCAATTAGGTGCTCTCCTGTAGCCCCATCTCTAACGTACCCACTTAAGGTGACATTTTCTTGAGCCCGCAAGGATGTCATTACAAAAAGGATAAATATTATAAAACTACATCTCATTATAATGAGGCTAAATTAAGTATTTATAGGCATACTTGTTAAACTCTAAACAGGATAATAATAACGATAAAAACTCCCAAATATTATCGAGGGCCATACGTTAGTTAATAACTAATTAATTCTTACCAAAAAACATATAAAAAATGAAGAGAATAAGATATATAAGTAGATAAAATCTATAAAAATTTCTAACCTTAATATAGTTTTTATCATCTGGAAATAAATTACCAAATAATCCTATTAATTCCTTTACAAATAAAGGCTTGATATTAATCATCCAAGAATCTGTTTGATATACCTTTTTGCGAAAGGAACTTCTATAAAACCCTAATGGAAAACCCCATATAACAAAAAGTATAAACCATATATTAAGGTCATCAATTAGAATCACGACTATTTATTTTAAAAAAAGGGATAAAAGCACTTGTCTCCTTAACATAATCATCATAACCAGGTTTTGATTTTTTCATACTACGTTCAAGAAGTGCCACCCCAGAAACTTTAACAAGCAAAAAGGTCATTATTAGTGAGCCAATAACGCATATATAAGCACTAGCAGCAAGGGCGAAAAAACCAAAGCCCCACCAAATCATAGCATTTCCAAAATAATTAGGATGCCTAGTATATTTCCAAAAGCCTATCTTCAATAATTTTCCCTTATTCTCAGTTTTAGATTTAAAACGACTTAATTGATAATCTGCACCTGCCTCATAAATAAATCCAATTAGCCAAAAAACCATACCCAAATAATCAAATATGTTTAAGGTGTTATCAATCGTATAATATACTGCCCCCATTAATGGTAATGAGACTATCCAAGAAAGAACCCCTTGAAGTAGATAAACTTGAAAAAAACTAAACCACCAATAACGTTCTTCACCAAAATCTTGCCTAAATTTTTGATATCTAAAGTCTTCTCCCTTGCCCCAATTCCTTATCATTAGATAAATACTAAGTCTTAGGCTCCATAAAACTACGAGAATAAATAAAACACCTTCTCGATAAAAGATATTATCAAATGGATATATGTAAACAGAGGTTGCAATTAAAAAACAAATCCCCCAAAAACAATCAACTATACTAGCATTAGTTATAAGAACACTTACTAACCATAGCACAGACATAAATATCATTATAAAGCCAAGTGCACTTAAATAAAGACTAACAAACTCCATAGTAATGAAATTATTAAAATATTTTGATGCTTTATTACAAAAGACGAACTTAATGGTGAATACGTTTTTGCAATGAAAATATTATTAACTGGTGCAACTGGATATGTGGGCAAGAGGCTTTTGCCAGTTCTAATTGAACAAGGACATAAAGTAGTATGCTGTGTGAGAGATTCTGCTAGATTTAGCCCACCAAAATCATTACAATCCAGAATTGAAGTTATCCAATTAGACTTATTAGAAAAAGAAACACTTTCTAACGTTCCAAACGATATAGATGCCGCTTATTATTTAGTGCATTCGATGTCCACGTCAGAAAAATATTTTGATTTAGAATACAGGTGTGCAGTTAACTTTAGATCAGCAATTGAAAAAACAAGCCTAAAACATCTCATCTATTTAAGTGGTGTAACACATGAAACAAAACTTTCTAAACACTTAAGTTCAAGAAAAAATGTTGAAAAAGAACTAGCCAAAGGCAACTACAACTTTACAGCTTTAAGGGCAGGGATAATTATTGGAGCAGGAAGTGCTTCTTTTGAAATCATAAGAGATTTAGTTGAAAAATTACCTATCATGATTACTCCTAAATGGCTAAATACAAAGTCGCAACCAATAGGAGTAAGAGATGTTATAAAATTCCTTTCAAAAACTCTTTTAAATGAACAAACATTTGGAAAAAACTTTGACATAGGAGGCCCTGATATTTTAAGCTATAAAAAAATATTACTTGGATATGCTGAAGTAAGAGACTTAAGAAGGAAAATTCTAGTAGTACCTGTAATGACTCCAAGACTATCCTCCTATTGGCTGTATTTTGTAACATCGACTTCTTATAAGCTAGCAGTAGCTCTGGTTAATAGCATGAAAATTGAAGTCATTTGTAGAAATGACGATTTAAATAAAATTTTAAGCATACATCCAGAGAGTTATAAAAAAGCACTTGAAAGGGCTTTTTCAAAAATAGAAAATAATGAAATTCTATCAAGTTGGAAAGACTCTTTGATAAGCGGTGGTTTAAGAATGAATATATCTGATTTTATCAATGTGCCATCATTTGGATGTTTCAAAGATAGGAGATCTGAAAAGCTAATCAATCGTCAGTACAGTATTAAAAAAATATGGTCAATAGGCGGTAAAAATGGTTGGTATTATGCGAACTGGCTTTGGAAAATAAGAGGCTTTTTAGATAAGATTGTTGGAGGTGTTGGTTTAAGACGTGGAAGAACAAATGAAAATGAGCTACTACCTGGAGATTCTCTTGATTTTTGGCGAGTACTTTACGCCAGTCAATCTGAAGGTAGACTCCTTTTGTTTGCTGAAATGAAACTCCCTGGGGAAGCTTGGCTTGAATTCAAAATTGAAGACAACCAGCTTATTCAAACAGCAACATTTAGACCTCATGGTATATTAGGAAGACTATATTGGTACTCCGTCCTGCCTTTACACGGACTAATTTTTAAAGGCATGCTTAAGCGCTTAGTTAAATCCTATTAAGCTGCAGTTTACAATCCAATTATATTGTCATTCTATAGTTAGGCTTTACTAGCAGCTTCTCCCTTCTCTCCATCTTCTTTATTAGACTTCTTCTGAACCGACTTAGTTACTTGTTTGGATTGTGATACCTTAGCAACCGGGGCTTCACCTTTCAAATAATTAGGCAAATTCGTACCAGCTGAGTTAAAAACATCTTGTAATGGAGGTACAGCCCCGTAAAGGCCTGATAAGAAATTAGCTGTGGACGAATTTTCACCACTACCATTATCCCAAACGGTAACTTTATCAATCTTAATATTTTTAATCGCCTCTGTTTGCAGTTTAACTAAATCAACTAGCTTATCAGAAATTAACAATAATGCAGCATCTTTTGCATCTTCACCAGAAGCTTCTACTATTCGATCAAAACCTTCTGCTTGTTTTGTAAGTATCTCATATATACCCTTTGCTTCTGCCTCTCTTTTAGCAAGTATTGCATCGGCTTCACCACGCGCTATTCTTCGAATTTGTTCTGCTTCTGCTTCTGCCTTGATTTCAGCTTGCTGCTTATTTATTTCAGCCGGTATAACAACATCAGCTATCTTTGATGCCTTATCCCTTTGAGCTCTTTTCGTTTCTGCAGCTTGCTCCGCAGCATACGCTTCTTCCAATGCACTAGCTTGCTTAACTTTTTCTGCAGCTACGGCTTTTCTTTGAGCCTCTGCTTCCTGTTCCCTTCTAGCAGCATTTGATTGAGCAATGGAAATTTTTGATTTATCCTCTCCTTCAACTGCTCTTGCATTTGATTCTGCAACTTTAATACGTTCAAGTTTTTTGGCTTCCGCCTCCCCCGCACGCGCCCTAGCTGAAGCTTCTGACTCACCTACCATAGCATTTGCATCTGCCGAAGAGACTTCAATTCTTTCTTGTTGCACAGCATTAGCCTCTCCAATCTTCGCCCTTGAATTTGATGCTGCTACTTCAATTCTTTGTTTTTCCAGGGCTTGAGCCTCGCCAATTGAACCGTCCCGATTCTTCTCAGCCACAGATTTTTTCGCATCATTTATTGCTTGAGCTGCAGCTTCTTTACCAAGTGCCTCTATATAACCAGACTCATCTTTAATATCGGTAACATTCACATTTATTAATTTCAAGCCAATTTTACCCAATTCCTCTTCAACATTACTTTGAACGTTAGCAAGAAACTTATCTCTATTAGAATTAATCTCTTCAATATCCATTGTTGCTACAACTAGTCGCAGCTGTCCAAAAATAATATCCTGTGCCATATCTGCTATTGTTTGCTGCTCTTGCCCTAAAAGACGTTCAGCAGCATTATACATAATTGCTGGCTCTGTTGATATACCAACGGTAAATCTAGAAGGCACATCTATACGAATGTTTTGCTTAGATAATGCACCCGTCAAATCCACTTCCAAAGAAAAAGGTGTTAATGATAGAAAAGCAAAATCTTGAACAATTGGCCAAACAAATGCAGCGCCACCATGAACACATCTAGACGACTGGCCTCCAGCCGTTTTACCGTAAATAACCAATATTTTATCTGATGGACACCGCTTATAACGATTAATCATTGCCAGCAATAATACAATGACAACAAAAATTAAAATTCCAAATCCTAAATGAGAGAAAAAACTTGCTAAGTTTAAATAAGAATTTGACTTAACATTAGTAATAAAATCTTTAAGAGAGTGTAAAATTAGAAATAATGAGGAAATAACAATTAAATTTGAAATCAGATTATAGCTTTTCAAAAAATAGGAAATTAAAAAGTTAATTAGAAGAGATAAAACTATTATTATAAAAAAAGGCTTGTACGTGATAAACTTACTTTTCACCCATCCAATTTTTGGACCTACCGCCATAAATATTAAAAAAGGAATTAAAATTGGAGCAATTACTTGATTGTAAAATGGTGGTCCTACTGAAATATTTGTATTGTAGAGTACTTGAGTAAATATTGGATAAATTGTGCCGACAAAAACAGTAGCTAAATAAAACATCATAAACCAATTGTTACTTAAAATGAAAGTTTCCTTACTAATTAGATTTAGATTAAAGTGTTCGTTAAATCTTTTTTTGAAAAAAATTAAAAATGAAAAAAATATAATAAAAGATAAAAAAATCAGAATATAAAGTCCTCTTGAAGGATCATTAGCAAATGTATGAACTGAATTTAAAATCCCTGATCTAACTAGAAAAGTTCCAGTAACGCTAGAAATAAATGTAATTAAAGATAAAATTAAAACCCAATTG
>CAJXBJ010000034.1 GCA_913050195.1 uncultured Saprospirales bacterium | reverse complement strand
GGAATCTAAATTTACGATGAATAACAAGAAAATTATAACTAAAAACGCTCCTTTACCTATTGGGCCATATACACAAGCCACTGAAGCCAATGGATTTTTATTTTTATCTGGGCAAATTGCTTTAAACCCGCAAAATGGAGAACTCGTTAACACGAACATTGTTGAAGAAACACACCAAGTAATGCAAAACATAAGAGGTGTACTAAACGCTGCAGAATTAGACTTTAATCACATTGTTAAAAGCAGTATTTTCTTGAAAAACTTGGATGATTTTCAAGCGGTAAACACAGAGTATGCAAAATATTTTGAAGCAGGAGAAGCACCTGCTAGAGAATGCGTTGAGGTATCTCGATTACCTAAGGACGTTAATATTGAAATTTCAGTTATAGCTGCTAAATAATGACTCTTATTAAAAAAATAAAAGGGAAAGAACCAGTGTTTCACCCCAGCTGTTGGTTTGCAGAAAATGCAACTTTAATTGGTGACATTAAAATGGGGAAGCACTGCACTGTTTGGTATAACGCCGTAATAAGAGGAGACGTTAATAAAGTTCGTATAGGAAATCATGTCAACATTCAAGATGGAGCTATAATTCACAATACTTATCAAAAAACAGAATGCCATATTGGTGATCATAGCTCCATTGCACATAATGCCGTTGTGCATGGATGTACTTTAGAAGAAAATGTCCTTATAGGCATAGGCGCCATAGTCTTAGATAATGCTTATATAGAAAAAAACAGCATCATTGCAGCTGGAGCTGTTGTTTTAGAAGGCACTAGAGTAAAAGAAGGCTGTATATATGCTGGTTGCCCAGCTAAAATGATAAAAAGATTAGACGAGTCGCAATTTGAAAACTTGAATAAACGCATTGCTCTAAGCTATCCCAAATATGCAGAATGGAATGAGAAAATGGACTAAGGCGCTTCTCCTATAAATGAACTAACTATTTGGAGTGCCTCTTCTTTAGAGGTTTCTAAAGCATCATTAATAATATATTGATCAAACTTCCCTTTGTAGCTTAACTCTTCTTTTGCCTTTTCTAAGCGCATCTTAATCTTTTCTTCTGTCTCTGTTGATCTAAACCTAAGCCGTTTCTCTAACTGAGTCATGTCTGGCGGGCAAATTAAAACACTAAGACAATTTGCTCCAAATTGTTTTTTTATATTCAAAGCGCCATATACATCTATGTCAAAGATCACTGTCTTCCCTTCATTCCAAAGACGATTTACTTCAGACTGCAAAGTTCCATAAAAATGATTTTCATATACCTCTTCATACTCAATAAAAGCCTCCTGTTGAATAAGCGATTTAAAGCGATTTAAGCTTAAAAAATAATAATGTTGCCCTTCTATTTCTCCTTCTCGTTTTGCACGAGTACAAGCTGATACCGAAAAAGCTATAGACTTTAGTTTGCTAAGCACAAAACGTGCTAAAGTTGACTTACCACTGCCAGAAGGCCCAGAAAAAACAATCATTTTACCAAGCGCCATAACTACAAAATATTTAAAACAAGTTCTTTTATACGCTCAAGCGCTTCTTTCATTTTCACCACTTCTTGCTGTATTTCTACTTGATTAGCTTTTGCTCCTGTTGTGTTAATTTCCCGTCCCATCTCCTGGGCAATAAAATTCAATTTTTTACCTTTTGTTACTCTATTATTATTTAAAACATCTGTAAAGAAAGCACAGTGTGCTATTAAACGGACTAGTTCTTCATTAATATCCCACTTCTCTAAATAAAATAATAGTTCTTGTTCTAAACGACTTTGGTCTAATTGATCTAAACCAATCTTTTCTTCAATCAATAAGCTTAGTTTCTCATGCATTATCTCCTTTCGGCCACTTGCCATAGCTCGAATAGCACCAACGCTTGAATCAATAATTTCAAGCTGCGCTCTGAGATCCTGATCCATACTTTCTCCTTCTTTATGCCGGTAAGCCATTAAACCTTTTGCCGCAGACATTACAATATCCTTAACAGCATTCTGCATGTCTTCTTCAATATCAAGATCAGCTTTTTCCCAAAAGTTGCTAGTCTGTAATGTTAGTGCAAATAAGTCCTGTCCACTTTCATTCAACTCACTATGCATTTTTTTTAAACTGTTATAGCGCATAGTAAAAGCCTTACTATCCATATGATCTTCAGCCTGGATTTTGAGTTCTAACGACAAAACAACCTCGATTTTACCACGATGTAAATACTCTCCTAAAGCTTTACGATACTCCAACTCCTTTTCTTTAAGATTGGCTGGAGTCCGTAGATGTAGATCTAAATAACGGCTGTTCAAAGATTTTATCTCACAGCTCACTCTCATTTGATCATTTTCGACTTTTGATTGACCAAAGCCTGTCATTGAATGTAAAAAGTGTGGCATTTCTTATTTTTTACTCACAAAATAAACCCCTAAAAATATTAATATAGAGCAAAACGCCATAATGGCATTTAGCTGATCCTTACCTAGTAAAATAGCAATTATACTAGCTAAGATGGGTTGAAGATAAATATAAAAACTGACTATTGTTGGACTTAAAATATTCAAAGACCAAATGTTTAAAAAGTATGCAGCCACAGTAACAAGGAAAACGATATAGGCCATGCACCAAAAAACATAGGATGGCATACTAGTCCATTCAGCAACCTTTAAATCCTCATAGCCAAATGGAGCAACATAAAAGACGCCAAAGAAAAAAACCCATTTCATAATAGTTAAAGGATGATATTTCTTCATTAGAGGTTTTACTAAAACTAAATACAACCCATATGACAAAGCATTAATAAAGACTAAAAGGTCACCAAAAGCATTGGATGCATTAAGAGAAAACTCTGAATTAGATGACATAGTGATTAAAATAAGAGCACCTATAACTCCAAGAAAAATACCCAAAATCTTGAAGCTATTTATAACTTCTTTTAATACAAAGTAGGACGATATCAAAACTAAAATTGGCGTAGTGGTCATGATGATGGCTGGATTAATCGGATTAGTCAAGGACAATCCCTTAAAAAACAACATCTGATTTATAGCGACTCCGAAAAGACCACAAATTGCTAAAGAAAAAAAATCCTTTTTAGACTGTATACCTTCACGTATAAATAAAGCATGAAGCAAAAAAAACACAATACCAGCTGAAACTACACGGATTAAAACCATACCTATTGCCCCAATATGTAAAGGAATTACTTCTTTGGTAATTATATAATTAGCCGCATAAATTAAGTTGGCTATAAACAAGGCCGCATGAGGTAAGATTCGTGTGAACATTAGAAATCTAAACTCATTGATAAGAAAAAGCTTCGATCCAACCAGGTACCATCCTCATATCCATAAGCAAAATCAGCACGCACAAAATAACCAAATAGTTTAGAGCGAAGACCATAACCTAAAGACCGCACAATAGGATCTCTAATATAATGGACATCTACACTAATTGGGCCATTCTCATAAGATTCATTATTTAATGGATTTTCATCACTAAAAGGACTTGAACCAACCCATGCCGTTCCTATATCAGCAAATCCTAAAAGTTGAAATTCTTGCAAAAACTCAGAGGATGGCTGCAAATTCAAATAACGAACTATAGGCCATCTTAACTCCGCATTATATACAATATTTGTATTTCCGTTTCGAGTATTTTGAGGAAACCCTCGCATATTGGTCGCTAAAGCTTGAAAAGCATATTGTTGTGTTTCTGAAACAGGTGTCCTATAATTAAATTTAGGAACCATCCATCCATCAACCCCCCCTAGATAATAAATAATCCGTTGTGTACCCAAATTCTTACTAAATGAAAGCCTTTGAGCAAAAATAAAATTACGATGAATCTTTTTATATGCCCTAATATCCCCTCCAAAGACATAGATATTACCCTCCTTTTGATCAATAGATTGTTGATATTCAGTATAAAACTTAAATCGCAAACCATCATACACATTTAAACCAAGTGAAATGGTATTGTCAAAAACATATTCCGCTCTAATCAAGCCCCAGTTATTATTTAAAGGAGCGGTATTTAGACTAAATGTATCTGTGGCTTGTGTATAAGTACGTGTATTTCTCCAAGCACCACTAATCTGAATTCGCGCTATTTCTGAAAAAGGCCAAGCTAAAGTTCCTTCTAAATAATTGGTTTTTATCTTCGATATAATGGGTAAATACCAAACTGGAGGCATACTTCCTTGAAAATCTAATTCACTCTTTCGATAATAAACCAAATGTTTATCTAATCGATGCTTTAGATTTTTAAAATTTATAAAGTATTCACTTCCAGAAAGATTGGTTGGAAGTCGAAAGCCTCCTATAATTTTAAAGTCTTCAAAGAGATCTTGTGTGCCTACCTTAACTAAAGGGTTCATATTAGTCATACCCAAAATTGGCTGACCCGTATAAGGTTCATAAGGCGTAAACATAAATGAATTATCTAGTTGACTAACCACATACTCCGTAGACATTTGGACCTGATAAGGCATAACAGCACTCTGTCTATAATCCATATTACTATACTGTAACTGTAGTCGCTCAATAGCACTTAAAGTATCAACATTAGCCTCTGGCTCTAATGGCTCAGGCAAAGTATCTGCTTCTAACTCAGGCTCCTTAAATTTATAGTCTGTTAAGAATTTATAGGACACGCTATCCTCATTATAGTTAGAATAAATAAGACTTGATTGGCTCTCCTTTAACTGCTTATTGTTTTTAAACAGTGCAGAGGGGTGCCTAATCATGTCTGATACAAGTGTAGGTTTTATTTTTTCAATATAAACACACCTGCGTTTTTTATAGTTTATTAGATTTAGGTGCTTATTTGACTTAGAAGCTCTGTCTTGATCAATCAAGCCACGTTCTAAATTACTTACACACCAATTACGTCCTATTTGACGATATACTTTTAACAACTCCCATGATTGAATGGAGTCATTTGGGCTAGCTTCTAACACTTCAATTGGGATAGACGGATTAATCACCAATGAATCATTTAGCACAACCATGGTATCATAACGTGCAAACACACTATCTATTTGCGACAAAAAACGGTTTCCACTGCCAAGCCCATAATCACTTAAAAATGAAAAATGCGTTTGATTATATGCCATTGGTGCATACTCTCTTATATTTGGCGTTTCAGTGATTCTAGCTAAGGTTTCACGCTTTTTTAACAAGTCATAATAAAACACATCATATGACATAGCATTATATGCGTGATTACCCTTTAAATTTAAAGTATCATTATTCCTATTCGATATAAACAATATTCCTTTAAAGTCTCCACCTTCAACATAGGTTGGCTCTAAATCATCGAAAACATCCTTTGTGATTCGCTGCAATCTCTGGGTAGGCTTATACATAGTATAAATATCTGTCTGACCTCGATTAACAGCTGAGAACAACAAGTTTTTATTGTTTCCCATATATTCAAAGTCAAGCACTTTTTGAAACTTCTCTAAAGGCGTAATTGTTTTCTTTTTCTCTTGAAGATCATAATCTATTAAATAAGTCTTTTCTTTTTTATCATGAACAATAGTTAATTGCCTACCATCACTCGACCAATTAATAAGAGGAAAATCGTACTCTAAAATTTTTGCTGTGGACTTATAACCTCCTCGTAACAAGGTTGTTTGCCTTGATGTTTCAATATCCAAAATGCGCACTTTATATCTACCTAGTTCATTTTCTACATACGCAAGTTTCCTACCATAGGGACCCAATTTAAAATTGTACTGGACCTTGTGTTTTTTAAAGCGCTTTTTAACTAATAAATCTGGATTAATCTTTTCTTTTTTTCCATTAGTTAAAAGATAATTACTTTGATAAAACAAGCGCCAATCCTTCATAGTTTCCTTCATATTTCTTCCTAAAACATATAAAAAACCACTTTCCACACTCCTGTTAATACGTGCAAAATAAAGGATGTTTTTTAGTGCTTCTGTGCCATACTGCCTTTCAATGTAATACCACATACTTTGACCTGCAAATGCGGGATCCTCTTCTACAAGGCGCATAAATTTTCTATAACGCTTAGATAAAATACCATCCTTAAGCCTATGATTATCTTCAGCCCTCCAATGGTATACATAATATTCAATAAGGCCTGGATAAAACCAATCAGGGAGATTCATTAAAACTGCATTTTGAACGACATCTTTAATATCTCCACCAAACATCATATCATTGATATAAATGCTTAATAAACTCCTTCGCATTTCATTGAGCAAAGCACCTTTATCTCCATTAAAGTGAATAAACGCCTTATTCCCTAAAATCTTAGTTTTTCCACCAATATTGTAGGCTTCATCTTCCAGACCTAAATTAGTCTGATACACATCGTCCAAATCATTAAAAAGTAGAATTTGTATTTTTTTATCTAAACGATAATTCAAAGTTTTTTCGACCCAATCTAACTGAGACTCTCCTTCAGAAATAATAAACTTTCCAATTTCCTGACCCCCCAAATAAAAATATATGTCTAGCTTATCCGTCTCATAATATGACCATTCATGAGACTTGAACTGAACCCTGTTCTTTCCAAACTTAGTTTGCGTATTTTGGGCATTAATTGTACTATTTGACAAACAACAAATCAAATAAATGCAAAAGGTCTTAGCTGTAAGAAGTCTTAGTAATAAAGTCAATTTGTTAACTTTGAAGATACATCTATCAAAGTTAGTGAAATATTCGTGTAAGCCATGATTGAAATAAAGTCTTTTACCTTTAATCCTTTTCAAGAAAATATGTATGTCTTATCGGACAAGACGAAAGAATGCATCATTATTGACCCAGGATGCTATACGCCCCAAGAGGAGGCTCAGCTTAGCCAATACATAGAAGTGGAAGGTCTTAAACCTGTTCGACTTATAAATACACATTGCCATATTGATCATGTTGTTGGAAATGCTTATGTCTCTAAATCATATGGCCTTGAATTGGAGGCTCACCAATTAGAAACACCCGTATTAGAATCCATAGAAATGCAGGCAAAATACTATGGTTTTGAAATCAAGACTTCTCCTAAAATAATGCATTATATTGATGAGAAAACAGAAATCACTTTTGGAGAGTCTACGCTTAAAAGTCTTTTTACCCCTGGACATTGCCCAGGCGAGTTAAGTTTTTATAACGAAGCACAAAAATTTATAATTGGTGGAGATGTCTTGTTTCAATTAAGTATTGGACGTACTGATTTGCCTGGCGGTGACCACGCAACCCTAATAAACAGTATTAAAGAACAGTTTTTCCCTTTGGGAGATGATTATATTGTTCATCCGGGCCATGGCCCAAGTACAAACATTGGATTTGAAAGGGCAAACAACCCATTCCTTCAATAGAAGATTATTTGCTAATTTTAATAGACTTTTTTTGATTTTTTCATGCATAAAAGATCTAATAATAGCGCGTTTCCTTTTGAAACAATTGCTACGGCTATAGCCTTATCGCCTAGAGCTGAGAACATATTGCATGAATCCAAGCGGCTTGCAGAACAATTTAATGCCGAATTAATTCTAATTCATGTTGGTAAGAAAACTGAAGAAAAAAAAAACAAGCTAGATGCCCTTCTAAATAAGGCTGGCATCAATAAAGAAAAACCTACTATCGTTTGGAAAGATGGTGCCGTTGCAGAAAGTATTTTGGATAGCTGCAAAAACTATAAAGTTGATTTGCTTGTTTTTGGCGCTATTGATAAAGAAAGCCTTTACAAATATTACGTGGGTTCCGTTGCAAGAGATTTGTGCAGAAAAGCTAAATGCTCTCTTCTGCTAATAACTAGTCCGTTAAAAAATGGGCAAAGATTTAATCATATTGTAGTCAATGGCGTTCAACATCCTAAAACAAAAAGCACTGTAAATACTGCTTTATATTTTAGTCAAAAAACATTTGTGAAAGAGCTGACAATAGTGGGTGAGCTTACTTCAAAAAAAGCCATACAGCATGATGATGACAATAGAAGTGTCAATAATTTAAATAGAGAAAGAAATAAGATTATTCAAGAAGAAGAAAATCGACTAACAGCCTTGTTTGAATTAGATAAAGATGAAATGAAATTTAACATAAGCCGAAAATACATATTTGGTAAAATTGGACACTCCATTGGCCTCTTTGCCCAAACAGTCAGAGCTGACTTGTTAGTTGTAAATTCTCCGAATAAAAAACTAGGCTTAATAGATCGACTATTTCCACATGACATTGAGTATATATTGGGAGATTTACCCTGCAATCTTTTAATTGTTCACACAAGAAACATAGAGTAAGCCGGTTTTGAATAAAATAAATTTAACACGATTAAAACCTATTCTAGAAAACTGGAAGTTTGACTTCATGGCCGCTATTGGTGTCGCTTTAATTGCCCTTCCTCTAGCTCTAGGACTAGCTACAGCATCAGGAGCACCTCCAAGTGCTGGCATTATAACATCTATAGTTGGTGGTATTGTTGTTGCTATTCTAGGTGGTGGCCATGTAAGCATAGCTGGGCCAGGCTATGGACTCATTGTCGTTATGCTAACCTCTATAATTAGCCTAGGAGGTAATGGGGCTCATATGGTTGCTGGTTTTCAGTATACATTAGCCGCTATTATTGTTGCTGGTTGCTTAATGGTTTTATTTGGCTTTTTGAGACTAGGTATACTGGCTGATTTATTTCCATCCTCAGCAATTCAAGGTCTTTTAGCTGGTATAGGAATCATAATTATTGCACAGCAATTTCACATCATGTTTGGAATTCATTTTGCCAAAAGTGAATTTAACAATTATGACCTTTTAATGGCTATTCCAAATACTTTGATACAAACATTTTCACTCAAATCAATTGGAATAGAAGAATTACACAAAATGAGTGATGTTGAGCTGGGTATTTATGCAAAAGAGCTACTGGTAAATGATATTGACAAGCTAAATAGAGACTTATTAATAGACAAAATAATCAAATATCAATTTAACATATGGGTCACTATCATAGGAGTAATAAGCCTAATTATAATGTTTGCACATTCTAAAATTCACTTGAAAGTGGTTCATATATTACCTGCTCCCTTATGGGTAGTTATTATAGCTCTAGGGTTTCATTATCTGTTCAAGTTTATATTTGGCTTTGACCCAATTGAGGCACAATGCTATATTCAACTCCCAGATAAATTAGAAGAAAGTATACTACATCCCGACTTTGGAAGAATACTAGAAAAAGATAGCATAATCGCTATATTTTCTATTACAATAATTGGATCTCTAGAAAGCTTATTAAGCTTAAAAGCTGTTGATAAACTCGATCACTTTAAAAGACGATCCAATGCAAATAAAGATTTAAAAGCCCTTGGCATTGCTAGTATTTTTTCTGGCTTAATTGGAGGACTTCCTGTTGTAACTGTCATCAGCCGTAGCTCCGTAAATGTAAATAATGGTGCAAGAACTAGAGCCTCAAACCTTTTTAAGGGTTTATTGCTGTTAGCTATAATATTACTCTGTAAGCCTTTACTTTCGATGATTTCATATTCTGCATTAGCTGGAATTTTAGTTTATACAGGCTACAAGCTTTGTCAACCAACACAATTTATCAGCATTTATAAGGTAGGCAAAGAACAACTTATAATATTTATAGCTACTTTTTTAGCTACTATTTACTTCAACCTTCTTATTGGTATTACAGCAGGAATCATCACGACTCTTTTACTACAAGTTATATTTAGCCCTCATAGAAGACTCTTCTTAAGAGAAATATTTTTACCCAACACTATTTTATTTGAAGAATCTGCAGGCCGATATTATGTAAGTGTAAAATGGATTTCTAATTTTTTAAATTATTTCATACTTAAGAAAAAACTAGATACAGTACCAAAAAAGAAGCACATAACACTTGATTTTTCATTAGCTAAGATGGTTGACACTACAGTAATGGAACATATGTTTTACTACCAACAAGACTATGAAAAAAGTGGCAGCTTTGAGGTAATTGGGCTAGATATCCATCAACCTGCCTCTAATCATCCTTTTGCTGTAAGACACTTGGACCATAGCGAAAGCGAAATGCAGGGCATTGACACATTGAGCACTCACCAAAAGCACATGCGACAATATATGCGTACTTTAAACTGGGAGTATCACCCTGAGTATGTGTATGGCATAAAAGACCTTAAGAATTTCCCTTACTTCGAATATAAAAACATTGACTATGCTTACAATGTTTGTATTGGAAAAATCGACCAAGGTCATTGTCAACTTTTTGACATTGAATACCATGAAGGAGAATTTATTGCTAAAGAGGATTTTAAGTCTACAATGATTAAAATTGATATTGATTTTCAAATTCCAAATTTCACTTTAGATAAGCTAAGCCGATTAGAAAAACTTATTCATTTAGGTAGTGACAAAGGTATTGAGCTGGAAAATCATCCAGACTTCTCAAAACGCTTTAAGCTAAAAGGACGAAGTCCAAAATCAATTCGAGACTTTTTTAATAGTGAGCTAGTCTTATTTTTTGAAAGCAACCCTTATTATCATATTGAATCTAATGGCAAATCTATTTTAATTGCTAAAAAGGAAGCACTCGCAAGCCTATCTCAAATAAAAGCTCTTGTTAGCTTTTCTTTAAGATTAATTGAAAAAATAAAACCTTAATCATCAAGATGGCTCCAACCCTGAGCCAAGAGTTCATGTACTTTACCAGATCGACTTTCTATATTTTTGCCAGATGCCTGATTAAGCATCTTTCCAATAGCTCTTACATCAGCACCCACAGGCAATTTATTGTAACTGCTTTCATCTAGAGTAAATAATAATTCATAGTCCTCTCCACCATTTAAAGCACAAACCATAGGGTCCATTCCAAACTTAAGGGCTAATTCTGTTGCCTCATCTGAAATAGGCAAATCTGCTTCTCTGATCTGAACACCTAACTCTGACTGCTTACAAAGATGAAATAATTCAGAAGACAAGCCATCAGAAACATCTATCATAGCATTTACACTGATATCTGCTTGACGAAACATATCTACTATGTCTTTTCTTGCTTCAGGCTTCAAAAATCGCTGTAATACATAGTCCTGTCCCCCCAAGTCTGGCTGAGCTTGAGGAGAAGCCAAAAAGACATCTTTCTCTCGTTCTAAGATTTGCAAGCCTAAAAATGCAGCTCCCAAATCTCCTGTCACACAAACAATATCCCCTTCTTTTGCTGTTTGCCTTTGAGTAATCTTTCCTCGCTCCCCTTCACCAATAGCTGTAACACTAATTGTAAAACCCTTTAGAGATGTTGTGGTGTCTCCTCCTACCAAATCAACTCCATAACGTTCACAAGCAATATAAATACCCGCATAAAATTCACTTAAGGCTTCTACAGACATTCGATTGGACACACCTATAGAAACTGTGATTTGTTTCGGGTCAGCATTCATAGCATAAATATCTGATAGATTAACAGTCACTGCCTTATACCCTAAATGCTTAAGTGGCGTATACATCAAATCAAAATGCACCCCTTCTAATAACAAGTCTGTTGAGACTACCGTATCCTTATCTCCATAATTAATCACTGCTGCATCATCACCAACACCTCTTAAAGTTGATTTATTCTTCATCTGAAACTCAGTGGTTAAATGCTCTATAAGGCCGAACTCTCCTAACTGACTTATTTCTGTTCGTTTGATATTATCTTGCTTGTTTGACATCTTAATTATTTTTCCAAAAGAATGGAGTGAGTAAAATTAATATTGTAAATAATTCTAGCCTACCCATCAACATTAAAAAGGTTAAAAACATTTTTCCAAAGCTAGAAATATTTGCATAATTATCAACTGGGCCAACATCTCCAATTCCTGGTCCAACATTACCTAAACAACTTGCAGAGGCACCTAGGGAGGTTAAAAAATCTTCCCCGTTCATTGCCATAACAATAGCTCCAAACATAAAAATCAATACATATAGTAAGAAAAAAGCAAGTACATTAAATGACACTTTGGGCATAATCACCTTTTTATTTAATCTAACTGGTATTATTGCAGATGGATGTAAAAGGCGTTTGAATTCTAAAATTGAATTTTTCAAAATAATCAAATGCCTTACTATTTTAACACCACCTGCTGTTGAACCTGCTGAAGCTCCCACAAAAAGCATTGTAAAGAATAAAATGGTAATAAATGGCGCCCAAGCAGTGTAGTCGGCTGTGACAAAACCAGTAGTTGTAATAATAGCAATTACCTGAAATAAGGCGCTTCGAAAATTTGACTCCACACTTGTGTCATATAAGCTACTTAAGCTTAACGTCAATATAATGGTTAAAGCAAAAATGATTATACTATAAAACTTGAACTCTTCATTTTTTAAGAAATTCTTAAACTTTCCTTTAAATCCAAAATAAATCAAAGTAAAGCTACAACCAGCAACAAACATAAAAAAGCAAATAATGTACTCTATTAAAGGACTATTAAAAGCAGCTACACTCAAGTTTTTTGTAGAAAAGCCTCCTGTTGAGACAGTAGACATAGAGTGATTCAAAGCATCAAACCATCCCATACCCGCTATCCTCAAAAGTGCAGTTTCAATCGAGGTTAATCCAACATATACAAACCATAACCTTTTGGCTGTTTGTGTTATCCTAGGATGAAGCTTATCTGCAGTTGGACCTGGTGACTCCGCTAAAAACAGCTCCATACCACCTATACCAAGAATAGGCAATATTGCTATGGCTAATACAATAATCCCCATACCTCCTATCCAATGAGTAAGACTACGCCAAAACAATATACTCTTGTCTATACTTTCTATATCTTGAAGCATTGTGGCTCCAGTAGTAGTATAACCAGACATTGTCTCAAAAAGTGCGGATGAAACCTGTGGTATTGCTCCACTTATCAGGTAAGGCAACATCCCTGAAAATGTCACAAAAAGCCAACCCAAAGCGACAATTAGATAACCCTCTTTTTTTTTGAATACCCTAGGAGCACTGCGCATAAAAAACCAGCTTGTACCTCCAACGATAATAGACAATGCAGCACTAATCAAAAAAGGATAAATCGGTTCGTTGTAATAAAGGCTAACAAGGGATGCCAAACCCATACAAAGACCATTGAGAATCAATATAATACCAATAAAATTGATGATGATTTTGTAATTCAAACGCATTACTTAAAGAATGATTCTACTTTGTGTATTGCCGCAGGCAGGGTAAAAACAACGACTCTATCATGGGGTTGAAGCTGAAAGTCTCCCATTGTCATATAACCTTTACCATTTCTAACTACACCTCCAATAATAGCATCTTTAGGAAATTCCAATTCCCTGATTGGCTTTTCAGTAATTTTTGCACCAAAATTGACTTCAAATTCTAAAATTTCTGCATCAACGCCATGTAAATTTGCAATACTTATAACTTGCCCTTGTCTTAAAAACTTAAAAATACTACTTACTGCTAATAGTTTTTTATTAATGAGTGTATCGATACCTATCTCCTGAGATAGGTGTATATAGTCCATGTTCTCAACCAAGGCAATTGTCTTTTTTACACCGTGTTTTTTTGCAACAAGACAGGACATAATGTTTGTTTCAGAATTGCCCGTAACAGCTATAAAGGCATCCATATTTTCAATATTCTCTTCTTCTAATAATTCAACATTTCGTCCATCACCGTTTAGAATCATTGTCTTTGGAAGAATATCAGCTAACTCGTAGCAACGATTTTTATTTTGCTCAATAAGCTTAATTTTATATTTATCGCTTAAAATCAAACTACTTTTCACTCCTATACTACCACCTCCTAAGATCATAATATTTCGGATATCAAAGTGCTTTTTCCCAGTTAAGCGTATAACTTCTCCCTCTCCTGCTTCCTGTGCAACAAAGTAAACATGATCGCCCTGCCTTAGAACAGTAGTTCCTCTAGGAATAAGCGTAACATCTCCCCTCTGTATGGCAACAGGCATAAAACTTAACTTAGGGTTTAAGGAAGCTGTTTCCATAATAGATTTATCAATAATATCAGATGACTCATCTAAGTGTATTCCTAATAAGCGTAGCTTTCCCCCCTCAAAATCAAAGCTATCCGTAAATGCAGAATGCTCAATTAAAGATTTAATTTCTTGTGCCGCTAAATCTTCTGTAGAAACTAATGCATCAATACCTAAAGAATCCAAATCAATCCGATCTTTATATTGAAATATGTTTGTATTTGTAATTCGGGCTATAGTTTTTTTTGCGCCAAACTTTTTACCCAAAATAGCAATACAAAAGTTATTTGTTTCGGAGTCAGTTACAGATATAAGCAAGTCTGCTGTTTCCGCCCTTGCCTCATCAAGAACCTTAGGAGAGGACGCATCTCCTCTAATAGTAATCACATCAATATGGCTCTCTATATACCTTAATCGCTCCTTATTCTTGTCAATAACAACAATATCTTGAGCTTCCTTTGTCATCATACGTGCCAAATGAAAGCCAACTTCTCCTGCACCTGCAATTACTATCTTCATCGAATAAGATTAATGCCTCTTATACGGCACCAAATGTAATAAGGTTAAAAGATAAATTATAATTTTACAGTACAGATGAAGTCAATGTTTAAATATTTATGCCTAATCAGCATGTTTTGCCTATTTCAATATAGCCATGCTCAGACACCTAGACCTTTTAAAAAGGTACATAAAGAATTGATGACAAAAATCGCATTTGGCTCTTGTGCTCACCAGCTTAAAGCGCAACGCATTTGGAGTGCTGTTCTAGATTACCAACCAGAAATTTTCGCCTTTTTAGGAGATAATATTTATGGTGATACTGAAAATATGGAGAAGCTTAAGAAGAAGTATGAGCGTCTAGGAAATAAAGAAGGGTATAAGAACTTAAAAAAAATGTGTCCCATTATTGCCACTTGGGATGATCATGATTACGGCTACAATGACTCCGGCGCAGAATATCCAAAAAAGAAAGAGTCTCAAAGGATATTTTTGGACTTTTTTGATGAACCTAAAATTTCTCCTAGGCGAACCCGAAATGGCATTTATACATCCTACATGTTCGGACCAAAAAATAAAAAAGTCCAAATAATTCTACTTGACACTCGTTTTTTCAGATCGCCCATAGTTGCTAATCCAAATGGTAATAAGAGAGAGTCTAACATGGGGCCCTATATTCCAAACTCAAATCCCAATGCTACATTATTGGGGAAAATGCAATGGATTTGGCTAAAAAAAACGCTGAAAAAACAAGCTAAATTCAGAATTATTTGCACGAGTATTCAATTTGCTGCAAAATCAACTGGATATGAATCTTGGGGATTACTACCTAGAGAAAAACAAAAAATGCTTGATATAATTAAAGAAGCTAAAGCGGAGGGTGTACTTTTTATTTCTGGAGACGTACATTGGGGAGAGCTTTCAGTACAAAAAGAATTAGGTCTTTATCCTTTATATGACCTTAC
>CAJXBJ010000033.1 GCA_913050195.1 uncultured Saprospirales bacterium | reverse complement strand
CTTCAAAAATAATATTAAAATTCTTGTCAAACAATTAACTTAGGACACACAAAAGTGGATAAGTTTTGAACCCAATAATTACTTTGCTCATACTCTTGGGCTATTTCGGTCTATTAATTTTTATTGCTAGGCTAACAGCAGATAAAAATGATCATAAAGCTTTTTTTGTTGGTAATCGACAATCGCCTTGGTACGTGGTAGCCTTTGGTATGATAGGAGCAAGTTTGAGTGGTGTGACCTTTATCTCCGTCCCGGGCTGGGTTGGAAGTACTCATTTTGGTTATATGCAAATGGTTTTTGGTTATTTAGTGGGCTATACAGTTATTGCCTTAGTACTTATGCCAGTCTATTATAAACTTAATTTGATTTCTATTTACACATATTTAGAAAAGCGTTTTGGTGTTTATTCTTATAAGACGGGTGCTGTTTTTTTCTTGATATCTAGAGTGGTTGGAGCATCTTTTAGACTTTATTTGGTAGCTATTGTTTTACAAACACAGGTGTTTGACCGTCTTGAATGGCAAGTGCCATTTATTATAACAGTGGGTATTGCAATTAGTCTTATTTGGATGTATACTTGGCAGGGAGGAATCAAAACAATTATTTGGACAGATACCTTGCAAACAGCTTGTATGCTAATAGCGGTAGCCGTCAGTATTTGGGGTATTGGGCAATTTTTTGATAAAAACATCTTTGAATTGAGTGACATGGTTATGAAAAGCTCATATTCAACTATCTTTTTTTGGGAAGACTGGAAGGCATCTTCTCATTTTGTGAAAAAGTTTTTAAGTGGAGCTTTTATTGCTATTGTTATGACTGGATTAGATCAGGATATGATGCAGAAAAATTTGAGTTGCAAAAATATAAAGGAGGCTAAATGGAATATGTTTTCTTTTGCCTTTATTTTAATTTTTGTCAACTTTTTCTTTCTAATGTTAGGGGCATTATTATTCATGTTTGCTGAGCATAAAGGAATAAGTATTCCAAATAAAACAGATTTGCTATTTCCTATTATAGCCATGGAAGGTCATTTAGGAGTTAGTGTAGCTATATTATTTATAGTAGGTCTTATAGCCTCGGCGTATTCAAGTGCAGATAGTGCCTTAACTGCCTTAACAACCTCATTTTGTGTCGATATTTTGAATTTTGAAAAAAAAGGACATAATGAGAAAAAAGTCTTGAGGCGAAATACACATATTGGTATGTCACTACTCCTTTTAGTTGTTATTGTGGTTTTTGATTTAATCAATAACGATAATGTTGTTAGCGCTCTGTTTATTTATGCAGGCTTTACATATGGGCCATTACTAGGAATGTATGCATTTGGGTTTCTTTTAAACAGAATTGTGGTGGATAAATATGTTCCAGTTATAGCCATTGCCTCAGTTTTAATCACATTGCTGATTAAATTTAAGTCGATTGGTGGGTATCAATTTGGATTTGAATTACTTATTGTTAACGGCTTAATTACCTTCATGGGAATGTTGATTTTTAGTAAAAAAAGAGTGCTTAAAAGTCAAGAATTCGTTAGGTAATATTATATTTATAATATATATAGAACTAGAAGTACATGCAAAGAATACTTATAATAGATGATGAAGCTAGTATCCGTAGAACGCTTCGGGAAGTTTTAGAATACGAAGGTTTTAAAATTGATGAAGCTGGTGATGGTAGGGCTGGCCTAAAGGCTGCATTAAACAACCCTTATGATGTTGTTTTATGTGACATAAAGATGCCTAAGCTGGATGGCATGGAACTTTTGGAAGAAGTAATGCAGCATGTGCCAGATTTGCCAGTAGTAATGATTACTGGTCATGGCAATGAAGAGACAGCCTTTGAAGCAGCTAAAAAAGGTGCCTATGACTTTATTCAGAAGCCAATAGATTTAAACAGGGTTTTGCTTACTGTTCGTAATGCAATGGATAAATCTCAGTTAGTTACAGAGACAAAAATTCTTAAACGTAAAGTTTCAAAGACCCGTGAAATAATAGGAGATTCTCCCGCTATTAAGAAAATTAAAGACACTATAGAGAAAGTGGCTAGTACGGATGCTAGGGTCTTGATAACAGGTGAGAATGGCACTGGTAAAGAATTAGTAGCAAGGTGGTTACATGAAAAAAGTAATCGTTCAGGTGGGCCGTTAGTAGAAGTGAATTGTGCAGCTATACCAGCAGATTTGATAGAAAGTGAGCTCTTTGGGCATGAAAAAGGCGCTTTTACTTCTGCCCACAAACAGCGCATAGGTAAATTTGAATCAGCTAATGGGGGGACATTGTTTTTAGATGAGATAGGAGATATGAGTCTGTCAGCTCAAGCTAAAGTATTACGAGCATTGCAAGAAAATAAAATTCAAAGGGTTGGAGGAGATAAGGATATGACGGTAGATGTTCGTGTTATTGCAGCAACAAATAAAGACCTAGTGAAAGAAATTGATAAAGGTAATTTTCGGATGGACTTGTATCATCGGCTAGGTGTTATATTAATTCATGTTCCAAGTCTTAATGATAGGGTAGAAGACATACCATTGCTTGCTGAACGATTTATAAAGGATCTTTGTGAGGACTATGGTCATGCGGTTAAATCAATAACCCCAAAGGCTATGCATGAATTGGAGAAGGTTAATTGGACAGGTAATATCCGTGAGCTTCATAATGTTATTGAAAGACTTGTGATTCTTTCTAATGATAAAATTACAGAGGAAGATGTTAAGAATTATGTGATCCCAAATAACAATAAGCTCATGATTAATGCGGGCAATTTAGAGAGCCTATTTGAACAGTTTTCAAGATTTCATGATTTTAAAGAATATATTGAAAAGGACTTTATAGAGTTTAAGCTAAATAAAAATGCTTGGAATGTCTCTAAAACAGCAGAAGAATTAGATATACAGCGCTCTCACTTATATAATAAGATTGATAAATTTGATTTGGAAAGAAATAATTAGGGCTAAGTCTTATTCTTCTCCTTGAATATCACGTTCAACTTCTTCAATTATTACAAGGTCAATAGCTTCTTGCAGACTGCCAACCACTTTTAGAATAGAATCTAATTGTGAAATTTCTATTAGCTTGTAAACACTTTTTTGCGGTGCAGCAATGATAAATGATCCAGAAATGTTTTTACATAAACGATTTCCAATTAATAATGCACTGAGTCCTGATGAATCCGCAAATATGACATTTTCCATATTAACAATTATGTTGGAATAGCCATCCCCATGGGCACCAACAAGTATGGTCTTTAGGTTTGGTGCTGCAACAGAATTTAATTTTTCTTCATTTACATTTACGATTATGTAACGATCTCTTGTTTCTGTTGTGATATTCATTTTTTTGATTTTCTATTTTTTGAATGCTCTAGACTTTAAAATTAAAAAATCTATAATGAATTTTAAATTTCTGTTGATAATTGATGAATTATTATCCTATTTAAATTAATTTTTAGATAAAATATGGAGCCGTATATGATTTTTAGTGAAAAAAATAGAATTGCCAAGCTCAATATTCGTATTTTATCTATTATTTTTGATTTACTAAAAAAGTAAACGCATGGAAGCAAAGTTTTCGCCTAGAGTAAAAGAAGTTATTTCCTTTAGTAGGGAGGAAGCCTTACGGTTAGGACACGACTATATTGGTGTTGAACATTTCTTGCTAGGTTTAATAAGAGAAGGGGAAGGTATTGGTATGCGAACCATGGAGTCCTTGGGAGTGGATGTTAAGTCTCTTAGGAAGAAAATAGAAAGAGGAGTAAAGAATAAATCTACGGAGGTTGGAACTAATAAAAATATTCCCTTGACGAAGCAGGCAGAAAGAGTTTTAAAAATTACTTTTTTAGAGGCTAAGCTATTAAACTGTGAAATTATAGGCACAGAGCATTTGATGCTTTCTATATTAAAACAGGGTAATAATATAGTTACTGAAACTTTGCGCAGTTATAATGTAGATTATGATATTTATAAAACAGAATTAGAATTGTTACAGGAGGATTTTACTTCGGAAATGGCAGATTCAGGTGATGAGGACTATGAAGAAGAAAAAAGTGAATTTAGTCGTTCTTCTAGAAAAGTCTCTGAATCAAAATCAAATACTCCAGTCCTTGATAATTTTGGACGTGATATGACAAAAATGGCGGAAGAGGGTGCGTTAGATCCAATAGTTGGTAGAGAAGTGGAAATAGAGCGAGTTTCGCAAATTTTAAGTCGTCGTAAGAAGAATAACCCTATTTTGATTGGTGAGCCTGGAGTTGGTAAAACAGCAATAGTAGAAGGTTTAGCATTGCGTATCGTGCAAAAGAAAGTATCGCGTATTCTGTTTGATAAAAGAATAATTATGCTTGATTTGGCTTCTCTTGTAGCTGGTACAAAGTATAGAGGTCAGTTTGAAGAGCGAATGAAGGCTATATTAAGTGAGCTTGAGAAAAATAGGGATGTGATTTTATTTATTGATGAAATTCATACCATAGTAGGGGCGGGAGGAGCTACAGGATCTTTAGATGCCTCTAATATTTTTAAGCCTGCTTTGGCTCGTGGGGAAATACAGTGCATCGGGGCTTCAACGCTTGATGAGTATCGTCAGTTTATTGAGAAGGATGGAGCTTTAGATAGAAGATTTCAAAAGGTGATCGTTGATCCAGCGACGCCAGATGAAGCAATTTCAATACTTAAAAATATTAAGGAGAAATATGAGAACTATCACTCTGTAAACTATACAGATGAAGCTATAGACTCTTGTGTGCAATTAACAGAACGGTATATAAGTGATAGACAGTTGCCCGATAAGGCTATTGATGCATTAGATGAAGCTGGAGCACGTGTTCATATAACAAATATTAATGTCCCTCAAAAGATATTAGACTTTGAGAAAAAAATAGAGGATATTAAGCATGAAAAAAATCGTGTAGTTCGATCCCAGAGGTATGAAGAGGCTGCTAAATTGAGGGATACAGAAAAAAAGCTACTCAATGATTTAGATATTGCAAAGAAAGAGTGGGAGGAAGAATCTAAAACAAAGCGTTATACTGTTACTGATGAAGAAGTTGCTGAAGTAGTTGCAATGATGACCGGTATTCCCGTAAAGCGCATAGCCCAAAGCGAAGGGAATAAGCTTTTGACAATGCGGAATGAGCTTCAAGAAAAAGTTATTGGACAAGATGAGGCTATCGAGAAAATAGTTAAGGCAATACAAAGAAATAGAGTGGGATTAAAGAACCCTAAAAAGCCAATTGGCTCTTTTATATTTTTGGGTCCAACTGGGGTTGGTAAAACCGAATTAGCTAAGGCTTTGTCTGATTATCTGTTTGATACTGATAATGCGCTGATTCGAATTGATATGAGTGAATATATGGAGAAGTTTTCAGTTTCTCGATTGATTGGTGCGCCTCCAGGTTATGTTGGGTATGAAGAAGGAGGTCAGTTAACAGAGAAGGTAAGGAGAAAGCCATACTCAATAGTCCTTTTGGATGAAATTGAAAAGGCACATCCTGATGTATTTCATCTTATGTTACAAGTATTAGACGATGGTCAACTAACCGACGGTTTGGGACGAAGAGTAGATTTCAAGAACACCATCATTATTATGACCTCCAACATAGGTATGCGCCAACTTAAGGATTTTGGGGAAGGCGTTGGCTTTTCTACAAGAGCTAAACAAAATGAGTTTGAAACACGCTCTAAAAGTATTATTCAAAATGCCCTTAAGCGAACCTTTGCTCCAGAGTTTTTAAATAGAATTGATGATATAGTTATTTTTAATTCATTGGATAAGGAGAGCTTGAAAAGTATTATTGATATTGCGTTAAAGGAGCTTATTGAAAGAATGAAAGACCTAGGCTTTGATTTAAGGTTATCCGAAAAGGCTAAAACCTTTTTAGCTGAAAAAGGATATGATCCGCAATTTGGAGCAAGGCCTCTACATCGTGCAATTCAAAAATATTTAGAAGAGCCAATTTCAGAAGAGATACTCAAAGTAGATATGGAGCAAAAGTACACCGTACAAGTTGATCATTTAAAGGATCAATCTGAATTAAAGGTGGAGCTTAAAAAGAAAAAGGCATCTTCATCAAAAGAAGAAGGGGCAGCTTAGATTTTATCCATAATAGCTTGACTAACGCCAGTAAATGAGAATCCACCATCATGGAAAAGATTCTGCATAGTTATCTTTCTTGTGTAGTCAGAGAACATCATAAGACAAAAATCGGCACATTCATCAGCACTTGCATTTCCTAATGGTGACATTTGATCTGCATAATTGAAGAATTTATCAAATCCAGGAACACCAGAGCCTGCAGTTGTCCATGTCGGAGATTGTGAAATAGTATTGATTCGAATATTGTGTTTTGTGCCAATATGATAGCCTAAGGATCTTGTTAAAGATTCTAGAGTAGACTTGGCTTCTGCCATATCCCCGTATCCGGGAAATGATCTTTGTGCAGCGATATAAGTTAGGGCAACTACAGAGGCCCATTCGCTTAGTGCCTCATTTTTTACTCCTACTTGGACTACTTTATGTAAAGATAGGGCAGAAATATCTAAGGTCTTTAACAGCCAATCATAGTTCAAATCAAGATAATCACGACCTTTACGAACATTAGGAGACATTCCAATAGAATGTAAGACAAAATCAATCTTACCGCCCAAATATTCCATTGATTCTTTATATAAGTTTTCAATGTCTTCTGTACTTGTTGCATCTGCAGGTATTACAATAGTACCACATGATTCTGCTAAATCCTTGATTTTTCCCATGCGCATTGCAACGGGCGCGTTCGTTAATGTGAATTTAGCACCAGCTTTATGAGCTTGTTCGGCAACTTTCCAAGCAATAGAGCTATCGTCTAGAGCACCAAATATGATTCCTCGTTTGTTTTCCAATATTTTATAGTCCATGACTTTAGATTTTGTGTTGGGGCAAATTTATATATAATTAATGAGTCTTTTAATAGCTCAATAGTTCTTCTGCATTATTAAGCGCAGATTTAGATGGTTTGTCTCCACTTAGCATTCGTGCTAATTCATATATGCGCTCCTCATTTGAAAGTGTTTTGATTAAGGTTTGCTGAAATCCTTTGGCATCACTTTGTTTAAAAACATGAAAATGGGCTTTTCCTTTACTTGAAATTTGAGGGAGGTGGCTAATGCAAATTAATTGAGCCCTTTCTCCCATTTTTTTAAGTAATACACCGATTTTTTTTGCCACTTCACCAGATATTCCTGTATCAATCTCATCCATTAGCATTGTGGGTAAAAGAGATTTTTTGGACAATATAAACTTAATACTTAATAATAAACGGGACATCTCGCCGCCAGAGGCAATCTTCTCCATTGGCAAGAATTTGTTGCCATTGTCTGGAGAAAATAATAGCGATATTTGATCTAGTCCCCTTTTTGATAGCTTTTGCTTTTTATCAATACAAACCTTTATTTTGCCATAGGTAATGCCGACCTCTGGAAGTAATGAGTTAATTTCTTTTTCTAAGTTAAGTGCTGCAGTTTTTCGTTTTGAGCTAAGTTCATTGCCCAGCTTAAAAATATTTTTATAATACTGATCAATGGATTTTTCAATCAAAGTGATTTTTTCCTTATATGATTGTATGTCCACTATTTTATTCTCAAGATCCAGCTTGATTTTTTTTAACTCTTTAACAGTTTTAACCTGATGCTTTAATAGTAGACGATTTATGATATCTATCTGCTCGCGTAATAAAAGTAATTTTTCAGGGTTATGTTCGATTTGTCCTTCTTTTTCTTCAAAGTCAAACATCAAGTCCTTTGCTTCAATAATAAGAGAGTTTATGCGTTCAAGTAAAGGGTTGAAGTTTTCTACACCATTGCAAGAAGATGATAAATGGCTATAAATTTGTTCTAGCTGTGTTATAATGGATTGATCAGATCCATCCATTAAAAACTTAGAACTGTTAAAGCCTTGTATTAATTGTTCAGCATTTTCAAGAATTAGTGCATCAGATTCCAATGTTGTTATTTCTTCATTTAGTTCTAGTTTATCTAATTCCTCATATAAGAATTGCCAATAATCTCTATCCTTGCTATGCTGTGCCCATTTGATTTTTAAATTTTCCAGAGCATCTAGTTCTATTTTCCAATTATTATACTCTAACTCAAATTGTTGATTAATAGTGCTTAATTCACCATAATTATCTAGAAGATTTAGTTGATGTTCAGTTTTGTATAGGCTAAGTACCTGGTTTTGCTGATGAATGTCTATTAAGGCCGCTTTAATTTCTTTTAATATAGATGTTTTGCAAGGAGTGTCATTTATAAAAGATCGTGAACGGCCATTTGTTAAAATCTCTCTTCTGATAATAGTGTTCTTGAAGAAATCTAAGTCCCAGGATTTAAAACGATTATCCCATATTATTGGGTTAAGTTCAACCTCTAACTCTAAAACACACTTTTTATTTTCATCATATAAGACCTTTCTATCAAAGCGTTCTCCCATTAAGAGGCTTATCGCACCAACAATTACAGATTTTCCAGCTCCTGTTTCACCAGTTATAATATTTAAGCCATTTTCTAGTGAAAGTTCTAACTTGTTTATAAGCGCAAAATTAGAAATGCGTAGACTTTTCAGCATTTTACTTAATTAGTTTACGGTATTTGGTTGAATTTCTAGCATCAGCTTTTGCTAGAAATTCCAGTGTTGACTTAAATTCATTGGTATTTGCTTTTTCAAGCATACTTATAATTTCATCTGACTTAGCATTGAAAAACTGTGTAAGCAGCATAGAGTTTGGTCTAACTCCATTTACTTTTTTAAGCATATCAAGACCACTTATAATTTCCGATTGTCCTTTTTTAATATCACTGTAGGCTTGGTCCATGCCCTGTCTATGATATCGATACATGCAATCCCTAAATGCCTCGAAATCAACATGAAGAATATTGTCAATAAGCATATTTCTATTTCTTGTAGAGGGTGAGTTCGGGTCAATTTTCCATCCAGAAAACCCTGAGCTTTGAGCATTATTTAGAATATCTTGCGCTTTAGAAAAAGCTTTATCTCCACCTTTTAAGCCGTATGAGTCATAATCAAAACCAATAATTATATATGAATAAAATGCTAAAAGAGATGTTAGGTTATTGATGAAGCTATTTTCATTATATAATAATGCTTGATGCTCTTCATATGAAAAGTTGAAGTACTTGTCTTGAATATTTAGCAAAACGCTATTATAGTTTGTGTTGAAAACTGGTCGACTTGACTGTATTGTTGCTGTTGCTTCAAACTGCTGATTGTTTATTTCTTTTGTGACATTAATCAATATGTTACAGTCAATTTTTTCTTTTGATTTAAATTGATCTGCTGTCCACTTCCTGTTATTAACAAATTCATTCAGGCTATTCTCTAATGATTTAAATACTTGCGCATCTACATTTTGGTTTGGAGATGTATTAACAACACTAATTCTGCAGTTCAATTCTTGGCTTTTGCAGAAGAGGGTAATGAAAAAAAGTATTATAAATAGATATGTTCTCATATTAATTTAAATAAGTGATAACTTTTTGTACAATATCTCTTGCTACATCTTTCTTTTGCTTTAAAGGGAAGGAGTCCTTATCTCCATTTTTATCTAAAATTGTGATTTTATTGGTGCTGTGTTTAAATCCTGCATTTTTATCCCTCAGGGAATTTAAAACTATAAAATCCAAGTTTTTGGCATTTAACTTTTTCTTTGCATTTTCAATTTCATCATTGGTTTCTAGTGCAAATCCAACTAATATTTGTCCAGTCTTTTGTTCTCCTAGTTTTTTCAAAATATCTTTGGTTTTAACTAGGCTTAAGGCATGTTCATTTTCTGATTTTTTCAATTTTAAATCATGTACAATTGCAGGTTTATAGTCTGCAACGGCTGCTGATAAAATAGCTACGTCTACATCTGAGTATGCACGGATGCTAGCTTGATACATTTCTTCCGCAGTAGTGACATTTACTCTTCTTATATTTGGGTGAATCTCTTTTTGTAAACTTGGTCCGCTTATTAAGATAACTTCAGCCCCATTTTCTGCTAATACTTCTGCTAATGCAAATCCCATTTTACCAGTAGAATGATTGCTTATGTAACGAACTGGGTCAATGGCTTCGTATGTCGGCCCTGCAGTAACCAGAGCTTTCCTTCCTCTAAGTGGACTGAGCCCTTTTTTAGTATTAAGGAAAAAGTTTTTAATATAATTTACGATGTTGTCTGGTTCTGCCATACGTCCTTCTCCGTAAAGGCCACTTGCTAACTCACCACTTTCAGCTTGTATGATATAATGTTTGTTGAAGGATGAAATTTTATCTAGATTGGCAATAGTTGCAGGATGCTTATACATGTCGAGGTCCATTGCGGGAGCTACTATTACAGGGCATTTAGCAGAAAGATATACACCCAATAGAAAGTGATCACATATGCCATTGGCCATACGGGCCAAGGTGTTTGCTGTTGCAGGGGCTATGAGCATGACATCTGCCCACAGGCCTAAATCTACGTGATTATTCCATTGGTCTTCATCATTAGAGAAATCAGCATATACCTTATTTTTAGAAAGTGTAGAAAAAGTAAGTGGTGTTACAAAATCTAGAGCTCCTTTGCTCATTATAACTTTTACTTCAGCCCCTTCTTTAACTAATTGTCTTACAAGGTATACTGATTTGTATGCAGCAATACTGCCGCACACACCTAGCAAAATCTTCTTGCCGCCAAGCATTAGAACTTAGCTTAATTCCTCAGTATCAGGTGTTCTGTGGTATGTTTTACCATCCAAGTATTCTTGGAAAGCAAGAAGACTTGGTTTAGGAAGTCGTTCATAAAACTTTGAAATCTCAATTTGTTCTAAGTTTTCATGTATCTCTTCTAAATCATCCGTTGTTGAAGAAAACTCATTCAATTTTTCTTTTAATTCTTGAGTTAGCTTGACATTCATTTGATTTGCACGGCGAGCAATAATGTTCAAACCTTCATATAAGTTGCCAGTTACATTTGCAATTTGTTTTAAACTCTTTGGTTCACACTCGGGGTTCGTTTTAATGCTTTTAGGATCTATCATTAGATTTAATTTTATTTAATAATTTATCAGAAGAATCTAATATATTCTTCGCTTCTTTTTGAAGTTTGCTTTCAGGAAAACGCTTTGAGAATTCTTTATAGGCTGCTAATGTTTTTAAAAGCCGTTCTTCTTGTTTTTCTTCTATGCTGTTCAATGCAAAGTAATAGTTTGACCTCAATTTATAGAAGTAGGCTGCTTCTTTATTTTCTAAGTCAGGGTATGTTTTTAGTAAATTATCAAAAGAGATATTTGCCGCTCTGTAATAACCCAAATCATAGTATAATTTAGCGCTGTTAAAGTCTTTCTGTATTAGAGTTGCACGCATTTTATCAATATAATCATTGCAAAGGCTTACTTTTTCGCTGCTTGGGTATAAATTGATAAATAATTGAAAAGCCTCTACCGCCTTTAAGGTGTATGTTTGATCTAAGCTTGGCAAAGGGGAAAGCACATACTGTGTATAAGCATACATGTAATTGCACTCTTCTGCGTATTCTCCATTTGGATATGTGTTGGCTAAATTCTTAAAGTGATATGCTGCCATTAGGTATTCTCCTTGTCCATAGAAGCAATAGGCATAATAATAGTAGATTTTTTCTACACTTTTTGTGCCCTTATAAATGTTCATTAGTTCCTCAAATATGGGCAGAGCTTTATAGTAGTCTTTTTTATTGTAATATTTTTTTGCCATTTCATACTTATATTCTAAGTCATTACTTTTAAGTACTTGCTGGTAGGATTGCTTGCAGGATCCTAGAAGCGATAAAGCTAAAAAACCTATAATATATAGTTGCCAAAAATGCATCGTGCAAAGGTACTACTTTTCTGTTAAAATGCCTTGGGTTTTTTCATCTAGCAATCTTTGTGGCATTATTGTTTAAAGCCCTGTTGTCTAAAGCCTTCTGTGATATATTAAATAAAATCAGTAATTTTGCGCCACAATTAATAAACCCGAACTATGGACTTATTTGAAAAACTTAGAAAAAACCCAGGGCCTTTAGGAGCAAACGCTAGTCGTTTTCATGGCTATTTTACTTTTCCAAAGTTAGTAGGAGAAATTTCTAACCGTATGGTGTTTAACGGTAGTGAGAAAATTGTATGGAGTTTAAATAACTACATCGGTTTAGCAAATCATCCTGAAATTAGAAAAGCAGATGCCGAAGCAGCTAAAGACTGGGGTTTAGCAGCACCAATGGGTGCAAGAATGATGTCTGGAAATACAGACTATCATGAGCAACTTGAAAGGGAGCTAGCGGATTTTATTAGTAAAGAGGATGTTATTCTATTAAACTTTGGATATCAAGGTATGGTATCAGCTATTGATTGTTTAGTTGACCGTAAAGATGTTATTGTTTATGATTCAGAATCACATGCTTGTATCGTGGATGGTATTCATTTGCATCAAGGTAAGCGCTTTGTATTTCCTCATAATAATATTGAGAATCTAGAGAAGCAATTAGAGAGGGCTACGAAAATCACTGAAGAAACAGGAGGAGCTATTCTTTTAATTACTGAAGGTGTTTTTGGTATGGACGGCGATCAGGGAGATTTGAAATCAATTGTAGCGTTGAAGAAAAAATATCAGTTTAGATTATTTGTTGACGATGCGCATGGTTTTGGAACAATGGGTAAGACTGGTGCGGGTACTGGTGAAGCTCAAGGTGTGCAAGATGAAATAGATATTTATTTTTCAACCTTTGCAAAGTCAATGGCTAGCATAGGTGCTTTTATTGGTGGTAAAAAGGTGCTTGTAGATTATTTGAGATATAATATTCGTTCACAGATTTTTGCTAAATCAGTCCCAATGCCTTTAGTAATTGGGAATCTAAAGAGATTAGAGTTATTGCGTTCAAATCCTGAACTTAAAGATAAGTTGTGGGAGAATGTTAATCGTTTGCAATCTGGTTTAAAAGAACGAGGCTTTAATTTAGGTAAAACTACATCACCAGTAACTCCCGTTTATTTGGATTGTAGTATTGAGAGTGCAGCTAAGTTGATTATTGATTTAAGAGAGCGATTCAATATCTTTTGTTCGGCAGTTTTATATCCTGTTGTTCCAAAAGGTGTATTGCTTTTAAGGTTAATTCCAACTGCTGTACATACATTTGAGGATATTGATCAAACTTTAGATGCTTTCTCTCACATTTCCGATAAATTGAAATCAGGAGCTTATGGTAAGCCAGTAACGGCAAATAGCTAATTCTTAAATATACTTATTGAAGTAAAGGCCTTGTTTATACAGGGCCTTTTTTATATATAAAGTTATGATATATGTAATTTAAATAATAAGTTTACTGCTTTCAAAACTAGAGTGAACATGAAATCATTGAAAACAATATTAGATAGTGGTGTTGGAATCCTTTCCGCAGATTATGCACTAGATGTTCTATATTATATAAAACTTCATACTAGCCCTAGTATTAGCAGTATTATTGCTACTTATTCCGATGAGATAAATGATTTAACAAGTCTATTACATAATCTAGAGAAATATGGCTTTATTTCTGTAGATAGACGCAAAAAGTCATTTCCTGTTACTTTGGAAAATGAGTATCTAGCAAATGTATTAGATGGCTTAAAAAATCATTTAACCTCTGAAAAGACAAGGGCTTAGATTACTTTGAGTTACCTACTTTGCTTTGCTTATTACTCAATGAATAAGTAATTCCAACAATTATGCCTAATATGGCTCCAATAATTGATCCGTTAAGAAGTTCTCCTACCTCATATCCAGTGCCCAGGCCAATGATTATCCCTAGTACCAAGCTAATTCCTATAAATGTTAAGTTAAGACGCTTCATAATTGAAAATAGTTAATTTATGTAAAAAACACAACACATATAAAATTAAAATTAATTATTAATTACATTGTTGCACAACATTATGTATTTAAATTTATTTAATAATATTTTGTATTGTACAGCTTGTTCTACGTGTAAAACTAAAAAGGGTTACATGTTAATAAATGCAACCCTTTAATAATCAATGTATTATTAGCTTGTGTTAAATTACACCTGATTTGATTTTTTCCACTACAGAAGGGTCTAATAAAGTTGATACATCTCCTAGTTTGTCAAATTCTCCTTCAGCAAGCTTTCTTAGAATACGCCTCATTATTTTGCCAGATCTAGTTTTAGGTAATCCGCTTACGAATTGAATTTTATCTGGTTTGGCAATTGGTCCAATTAGCTCTATTACCTTTGCTAAAATTTCTTTTCGCAATTCGTCTGCGTTTTTAACCTCTTCATAACAAACCACATATGCGTATATGCCTTGTCCTTTTATGTCATGGGGATAGCCAATTACAGCTGTTTCACAAACACCCTCGTGCTCTGCAATTGCATTTTCTACCTCAGCAGTACCAATACGATGGCCAGAAACATTAATGACATCATCCACTCGACCTGTTATCCTATAATATCCATCTTCATCTCTTTTACATCCATCCCCTGTGAAATAATAACCAGGATATGTGCTAAAATAGGTTTGAATAAAGCGTTCATGATCACCATAAAGTGTTCTGGTTTGCGACGGCCATGAGTTTTTAATGCATAAATTGCCCTCAACACCATTGCCTTCTATAATTTCTCCCTCATTATTAACGAGGATTGGTTCTACACCTGGAAGGGGTAAGGTAGCATATGAAGGTTTTAGTGGTGTGATTCCTGCTAGAGGAGAAATTAGGATACCACCTGTTTCTGTTTGCCACCATGTATCAACTATTGGGCATTGTTTTTTGCCAATGTGGTCATTATACCAGTGCCATGCTTCTTCATTAATGGGTTCTCCAACGGTTCCAAGAACTCTTAAGCTACTTAGGTCCTTAGATGATACAAATCCCAAATCACAAGCTTGTAAAGCTCTAATAGCTGTAGGTGCAGTATAGAAAATGTTGACTTTGTATTTCTCTACTACATCCCAAAATCTTCCAGCATCTGGAAAAGTAGGCACACCTTCAAACATAAGTGTTGTAGCGCCACATAATAATGGGCCATAAACTATGTAAGAGTGACCAGTTATCCATCCTATGTCAGCTGTGCACCAATAAATATCATTTTCTTCGTATTGGAATACATTTTTAAAACTATATGCAGTATAAACCATGTAACCCGCTGTTGTGTGCAAAATACCCTTCGGTTTACCTGTTGAACCAGAGGTGTACAAAATAAATAAAGGGTCTTCGCCATTCAATTCTAGAGCTTCATTAAATGTGCTTACTCCATCAATTTCATCATGCCACCAACTATCGCGTCCCTGCTTCATATTGATGTCATTACCAGTTCTTTTTAGGGTAATACAATTATCAATTTTATCCGTTAAATTCATGGCATCATCAGATATGTCTTTTAACCTGATCTCTTTTTTTCCTCGATAGGTGCTATCTGCGGTAAGTAAAACTCTGCATTCTGCATCATCAATTCTATCAGCTAATGCCCTCGCTGAAAAACCGCCAAAAACAACAGAGTGTATTGCCCCAATTCTTGCACAAGCTAAAACAGCCACAGCCAATTCTGGTACCATTGGCATATAAATACAAACACGGTCTCCTTTTTGAACTCCTTTGTTTATTAGAACATTTGCAAATTGAGAAACCATAGCATGCAGTTCTCTGTACGAAATATGTTTGCCTTCTTCTTTTGGGTCATTTGATTCCCATATTATAGCTGTTTTCTCACCTCTTTTATCTAAATGTCTATCTAAACAGTTTTCTGTTATGTTTAAAGTAGAGTCTTCAAACCAACTATGGTTTACATCATTAAAGTTTCCAGAATTAATTTGATTTCCTTTCTTTTTCCATTGAAAGCAATCAGCAATTTCTGCCCAAAAGCCAGCAGGGTCTTTGATGCTTTTATTATATACTGACTTGTACTCTTCTAGATTGCTAATTTTAGGTATCATTTGGCATTATTTTTTGTTTATAGCCAAATTTAATGAATTTGAAGGAATATCTTTTAGGTATGGCCTAAGGCTTTTCTAATCGCCCATTCTAAAGAGAACAGAAAAATAATAA
>CAJXBJ010000032.1 GCA_913050195.1 uncultured Saprospirales bacterium | reverse complement strand
TCTAAAGGACAGAAAGAAGGGGTATGGTCTTACTACCTTAATAATGGTGAAAAGTGGCGTATCGAAACTTACAATGCAGGCTCCTTAGCCTCTGCTGAAAGGTTTTAATAAAAGATTTGAAATATTCTTATGTTAAATGAGTGCCTTTAGGGGCACTTTTTTTATACACAAGCTAAATCATTGAATCATAACAACTTTCAACATAGAACAGCATTATTATCCACACACATAAACGTTTTTTTATATGAATTATAGAAGCACGAAACACTAAATTCAATCTAGCAAAAAAGTGTTTTTTGCTCTAAAAAGTCAAAACTGTTGATTTTATTAAACTTATACATAAAAAGGTTAAAACATTTAAAATAACTCTAATGCAAAAAGCAAGCTTTATACTTTTAGGCACAATATATCTTTTAATGTTTGTGTCTTGTGGAGAATCAGTTCCCGACAAAACGGAATGGGCTGATGAAGCTAAGACAATAAAAATATGGGAAAGAAAAACAGAAAACGGAACTACTAAAATCACCTATTATTATGCCAATGGAAACATTAAAAGGGTTGATGAATATAAGGGTTTAAAAAAAGATGGAAATTCTACTCAATACTATGAAAATGGAAAGTTAGAGTTTGAAAAACAATATACCGCAGGCTTAAAAACAGGCATTCACAAACGATACTATAACAATGGTCAGCTTAGTTCCGAAAGCCACTATAATGCTGGTGATAGAGAAAAAACCTGGACATACTACTTATGTAATGGTGAAAAATGGCTTATAGAGTCTTATACTGATAATGCCTTAGCATCTACAGAGAGACTTCTAACCAGTTTATAACATATAAATCAAGGCTTACTATTATATAGCGGGCCAAATGGCCCGCTATATTTTTAATTAAACTAATACCATAGTATCCGCTAAAATCTCTTCACGTCTTCTTAGCACCACATTGCGCTCAGCCAAATATCGCATTACATGCTTAAAACAAACTTCATGGCTACCCACCAATTCTAATGGGAAAACACCAACTTTATCAAATAGTCCTTCTAAAAGCATATCTGCTGTAGCTGTAGCTGTATATCCAGTTGTACGTGCCATTGAAGACACTTTAGTTTCTGGACAATATTCATCATAAAGATCATAAACAACTTCTTTTTTTACACCCTTATCCATACCTCTTAAAGTAACACGCATAACCGTAAACTCCACTTCATTTGGATCCAACTTCCATTCTTTGAAAAGTATTTTTGACGTAAACTCTATTGGCGATATTTCGTCAGCACCTACTCTAATTGGACCTTTAGCAAAGAATCCACTCTCTTTTAATACTTTAACATATTCAATATGACCTGGATAACGCAAAGTCTTTTCTTTCATATTCGGTATATCAGGCATTGTATAAATGATCGACCTTAAACCATCCGTGTTAAAGGCCTCCAAACTCCCAACATTATCAAATTCAATAATTTCTGGCTCAGTTAATGCCTCTTTTACAACTATTTTTCCATTTTCAACATAACGTGCTTCTCTAGTATACTCTTCGATAACATCTATTGGAGAAAATGGCGCTTTATAAGCGAAAGGCCACTTTTTTACCTTTGGCAATCCTCCAACTAAACACTCAAAGTCTGTTAAAACCATTTTTTCATTATAATAACCTAGAATCAAGTTATCCAAACCAGGTGCAACTCCACAGTCTACTATTGCTGTCACTCCTTTATCCTCAGCTAACTTTTGTAGTTCCAAAGCATTTTCTGGAAAGAATGAAATGTCAACCACATTTTTGCCTGAACCTATAATTGTTTTCAATGTGTGATAACCCATAAAACCTGGAACAGCTGAAACAACTAAATCAAAATCCTTGATATGTTTTCTTATTGTGTCTGTATTGCTTAAATCTGCAGCTTTTGTCTGAATCTCAGTGTTTTGACTGCGAACATTATCCAGTGCTTTATCATTTATATCTACAAGGGTAACATTAAACCTTTTTGAAAGATCGTTAGCCATGGCCGCCCCAACCATGCCTGCACCTAAAACTATAATAGATTTTCTCATAATATGATGTTTAATTTAATTGTAAAGTTAAGTAGTGAAATATGTATTTAATCAGGTTTTCTGATCAAGTTGTAATTTAAATAGATAAGTAAGCCTAATTGTTAGGCTAAACCAGCGGTAATTAACCAAATTAATATTTTTAAACAATGAAGAAGGCTTCTAAACATAAGATCATTTTAAGGCATTAGATTCCCATACATTCTTGGAAAAGGTATGGTTTCTCTAACATGTTTACTACCTGTCATCCATGCGACAAAGCGCTCCAAACCAATACCAAAACCAGCATGAGGAACAGAGCCATAGCGCCTTAGATCTAGATACCATTTAAAGTCTTCTTCGGATAACTCATGCTCTTTAATTTTAGACTGTAGTATTTCTAGTTTGTTTTCCCTTTCTGCACCTCCTACAATTTCGCCATAGCCTTCTGGTGCTAAGACATCGACACCTTTTACAAAACGCGCATCCTCCTCACACTCCTTCATATAAAATGCTTTAATACCTTTAGGCCAATTATAAACCATGATTGGCGTTTCAAACAAACGAGTAAGCACTGTCTCGTCTGAACCTCCAAAATCCTCTCCTTCTTTGAAGCTTTTTGCAGAAACTATCCAGCTTGGAATATTTCGACATGCTTCTTCTAAAACTTTATTTTCAGCACTTAGATTAGCAATTTTATTTTTATTGAAATTTACTACCCCTTTTTTTAACCCTCCTTTTGCAATATTTGCTTCTCGCTCTTCAATTTCAGACAAATTCGATTCTAGTTTTGATTTAGCATTAGTTAAATCTTCTTCCAAAACCTTAAGAGAGCTTAACCCATTAACCTCTTTTTCTCCTCTCAAAATCGAAACGGCATCTGTGTATGTTAATCTAGGAAAAACCGCATCTGACTTTATTAAGCTATCTATATCTCTTCCAATTAATGCTAATTCCTCCTTACAGCACTCTACTACCCTTCTAACAAGAAAACGCATAAAGTCTTCTATAAGATCCATATTCATTTCAAGATCATAAAAAGCCATTTCCGGCTCTATCATCCAAAACTCTGATAAATGTCGACGAGTCTTAGATTTTTCTGCTCGAAAAGTTGGTCCAAACGTATAAATCTTCCCCATTGCCATTGCCATTGCCTCGCCATATAGCTGACCAGATTGAGACAAAAAGGCCTCCTCTCCATAAAAGTCTGTATGGAACAAGGTTGTGGTGCCTTCACATGCATTAGCTGTGAAAAGGGGCGCATCCATTTGAACAAAACCTTTTTGCTGAAAGTAGCTGTGAATCCCATAGATGATAGTATTTCTTATACGCATTTTTGCCCATTGCTTCTTAGACCGCAACCACAAGTGTCTATTCTGCATTAAAAAATCAACACCATGTTCTTTATTAGAGATTGGATATTCTTCTGACTGATGAATTAATTCAATTTCTTTAACACTAAGTTCATATCCACCTACTTGTCTATCATCTTTAACCACACTCCCTTTTACAATTACAGCACTCTCTAGACTTAGATCAAGAGCTAACTCCATATTTTTATCTGATACATTATTTGCATCTACTACACATTGAGTAAACCCACTACCATCTCTTAATAACAAGAAAGCCAGGCCTTTACCTTTTCGCTTATTTGACACCCACCCTTTGAGGATTACCTCTTGTCCTAGATGTTCGGATAATTGCGCAATTTGCATGGTATTTTTCCCTTTAATGTTTATTTTTAATTTGGAAAGTCCAAAAGTACAAAAGTATCACTCTAAATTAACGGGATGCTCAAACAAAAACTAAGTCAAAAGTTATTACAAAAGCTATCACCTCAGCAAATACAGCTAATCAAGCTGCTCCAGGTGCCTTCTGTACAGATGGAGCAACGCATAAAACAAGAAATTGAAGATAACCCAGCTTTAGAAGAAGGAGCAGAAGATATAAATGAATACGACAAGGAAGAATCAATAGATGAAATCAACAAGGATGATCATGAAGAACGCAATGACGAGGTAGATATTACAGACTATATGTCTGATGATGAAATTGCCGACTATAAGCTTTCCTCATATGGCGGAAAAGGCGGACAACAAGAAGAGAAACCATTTGCTTTTGGAGCTTCTATAAAGGTTAGTTTTCATGAACATCTAATGACTCAACTAGGCATGCGAAAGCTAGAAAAAGAACGGCATGCACTATGCGCACACCTGATTGGAAGCATTGATGAAGATGGCTATTTACGACGTCCTATTATTTCAATAGTTGATGATTTAGCATTTACTCAAAATATCTATACAGACGAACAAGAACTACAAGCCTGTTTAAGCATTATTCAAAAATTTGACCCCTCTGGAGTAGGAGCAAGAGATTTGCAAGAATGCCTCTTAATCCAAATACAAAAAAGAGAGGATGGAACACGAAGCCTTGAAGATGCAGAGCTAATTCTAAACAAGCACTTTGAAAGCTTTACTAAAAAAAAGTATGATTACTTAATGAAACGCCTAGACTGTGATTCTGAAAGTCTTAAAGCAGCTATAGATGAAATTGTAAAGCTTAACCCAAAGCCAGGAAGTGGTTACTCAGATCAATCTAAAACTAATCAGTACATAACACCAGATTTCATATTGAGAATGGAGGATGGCGAACTTTTACTTAGCTTAAATAGAAGAAATGCTCCAGAGCTAAAGATTTCACCCACCTACAGAGGAATGCTTGAAAGCTATGCTGAAAGCAAAGGAAAAAACAAGCAGCAAAAAGAAGCAGTTTTATTTATAAAACAAAAAATAGATTCTGCGAAATGGTTTATTGAAGCTATTCGTCAACGTCAAGAAACATTAATGACTACAATGAAGGCAATCTTGGAGTATCAAAATGACTTTTTTATGAGTGGTGATGAAAGCAACTTGAGACCCATGATATTAAAAGACATAGCTACTATTACTGGTTTTGACATATCAACAATTAGTCGAGTTTCAAATAGCAAATACATACAAACTGAGTTTGGAACTTTTCCATTAAAATTCTTTTTCTCAGAATCAATGACCAATGAAGATGGAGAAGAAATCTCTACAAAAGAAATAAAAAATGAATTAAAACAACTTATTGAAAGAGAAAGCAAACAGAAACCTCTAAGCGACCAAGCTCTAGCTGAGAGCTTAAAAACAAAAGGGTATAACATTGCGAGACGTACTATTGCAAAATATCGAGAACAGCTAAATATCCCTGTTGCTCGTCTCCGTAAAGAACTCTAATATGCAGCAACTTGCTCAATTAACTTCTTATATATCACATCCGTTACTTGTCCCTAACTTCTTACTTTATTTAGTTATATTCTTTTACAACCCTACTCTATTTGGTGGCTTTGAAGCAGGAAGCAAATATGCTTTTCTAGGCATTTGTCTTTTTATTACCTTTGGAGGGCCTGCCAGCTTTATTCTCTTCTTGTATCTCAAAGGAGAGATAAATGACATTTACATTAAAGACAGAAAGAAGCGAAAATTACCAATGATCTTATCCTGTGTATGTTTTGCTGCAACTGCTTACCAATTAGAAATTCAGCAATTCCCTAGAGTTATTTGTGATATTTTATGGGTAAGTGCAATTGGTGTTGCTATATCATATATTATTAACCTTTATTGGAAAATATCATTGCACGCTATGGGTATTTCTGCTTTATGCAGCATCATTTATTTCCTTTCATCAAGCAGCTATTATAACTACAATAGTCTCTTTGTGATTTGTGTTGTGATTGCTGGACTAGTTGGTAGCGCTAGATTAATTTTAAATGCACATACCTTAAATCAAGTTTTGGCTGGTTTTTTTATTGGCTCATTAGCCTATTTTTTCTTTTAAATTATGATGGTAAAAACTAAATTTTACTTTTTGATTGGCATTGTATTTATACAAGGATTATTATACGCACATAATGACCATATTAGTAAGGATAGCTCAGCTATAGACACACTACAATCAAATGGACTTTTTTCAGAATTTTATATGGACGGACCATGGCGCATGCCTCTTTATAATGATAACAATGAACTTAATACAATACCCGTTCACTTCTTTTTACATGATGCAAATGAACGACTTAATGGATATTTAAATGTAGACTACATAGATATTCAATTAAAGTCAGCAAGCCAGACAAATTTTAACCCTCTACTAACTTTTGAAGACTTATCTAAAAACGATTTTATAAGTCTATTCTCATCTTATTCAGAAACTGACAGCTATATTGACATACAAGCATTTGACTTTAACTCTTTTGATGCTTCTACTTCTCATACTTTAGATTTTAATGCTGAAAGTGGCCTACTTACAGATTATGTGCGGGTAGATAAAAAGTATTGGTATTTCACCTTAAATATCCCCTCTAGCTTATTGATTGACTATGACAATGTTATTGATATAAAAGCAACTATAGGCTATAGTGGAATTAGCCTAACTACAGACGAAATGGCTATTCGAGTTTTTCGTTCTGAATACAATCTTCCAAAACAAGAGAATTATTTTAGAGGAGACATGCACTTACACTCAATGTATACGGAAAACAGTGCAGAGTTTGGGCTCCCATTAGAGGCTACAAAAGAAGCTGCCAAGCTAATTGGCCTTGATTGGATTACCACAACAGACCACACTTCTGATTTTGATAATTTTGGACCAAGTATTGAACATAATTGGAATCGAATACAAGATGAGGCTAAATTGCTAAATAGTCAAGACAGCTCTCTTATTTATATTGCTGGCCAAGAAGTTGCATTAAATAATCAAGCTAACGATTTAGTTCATTTATTAGCTTACCCTAGGCCAGAGTCGCCATTTGACTTAGATTTTTTAAGTGATGGGAATGGTGATCTTATAAGTACAAGCACTACAATAGAAGAAGTCTCCCAAATATTAAAAAGTACAGAGGGCTTTTCCTACGCAGCACATCCTTTTGCAACAAAGGATAAACTACCTACTATACCTGTTGGTGGAGGAATATGGAATCTTGGGCACACTGGCTTCCCTTCGAACAGCGCCTATTTTCCTAAAATTGGAGGTGAAATAATATGCAATGAATGGACAACAAAGTCTGATATTTTAATACAAGCCTATGACCGACTTATAGCTGATGCAATTGTTGGAGCACAAATATGGAATGCCCGGACAAGTATAAAAAGCACAGGAAATCCTTTAGACCCCTGGAATTTACTACAAACATCCACTCCATTTTCACCAAATGACACGGCTGACCATGGACATCACATAAAGAGGTTCAGACAAGGCCAAGAAGTTGTTAACTTTGTAAATCAGCTTGGATTAAAGCATAAAAATGATGACAGCTCTCACTTACAGTGGAAGTTTTTCTATGGAGCAGGGGCCGACGCGCATGGCTCGTTTAACTTCTCCAATACGGATGATTTCTTAGGTTTAGGAGAAATATCTGATAACGCAGTTGGCAAATTAAGCACTTTAACTTTTTGTCCAAATGGCATGGGGCCTAATGGAGAAAACATTTTAAATGCACTTAAAAAAGGGCACTCCTCCATATCTGATGGTCCAATCTTAAATATTGGACTTAGCTTAGATGGCCCTAATAAAGAAAATGAAGTCCTTATGGGTGAAGACTGTCAACTTGAATGGAACAACGGAGTACAACACTTTCTGAATATAAACTATAGAAATACTCCAGAATTTGGAAAGCTAAGTTACTTGCGGCTATTTCTAGGTAAAGAAAATGGAGAAATAGCTATCCCATGGAATTACTTTGTTTTTAACGAAGACGAAAATGACTACAGCTTATCATTAAATGCCCTTATGCTCAAACTTTTTGAACTTGAGGATTCTAATTTATTTGAAAGATACTTTTACATAAGAGCTGAATGCCAAACCTTTAAGGAATATGATAGCTCAATACATGCTAAATCTGTTGATTATTTTCATGCCTTTACAAATCCAATCTGGTTTAACATAAAAAACAGCAACCCTTCTTCTTTTGAAAGCTTTATATACCCTAACCCCACTTCAGACTTACTATATATACACTTAAACACTTCAACTAATCAAGACATAATGATAGAGCTTTTTGACTTAAGCGGTCGGATAGTAAATGAAATGCGCCTAACAGTATCAGGTTACAAAAGAATAGACTTTAATCAATGGATTCAGGGGTTATCCACTGGTCAATATTTGATTCGAATAAACAACGGCATCCAAAGTAAGCTAGAAAAACTCATCATTAAATCATAGTTTAATACTTTTACATTAAAAAAATTAAAGAATGTACGAAACAATAGATTATTCTGTGTTGGACAAAGTTGCTACTATCGCACTAAATCGACCAGATGCATATAATGCCTTTAACAAGAAAATGAGTGTGGAATTAAAGAGTGCTTTTAAAAAAGCAAAAAAAGATGACAATGTTAGAGTTATTGTTTTCACAGGAGAAGGAAAAGCCTTTTGCTCTGGCCAAGACTTGAAGGATGTTTCTGGTGACTTCAGCTTTGAGCAAGTTGTAAGAGAACGCTACAATCCTATTATTCAATATATGCGAACATTACCTAAGCCAATTATTTGTAAACTTAATGGTGTGGCTGCTGGTGCTGGTTGCAGTTTTGCTCTAGCTTCAGACATCATTGTCATGTCAGACAAAGGCAGCCTTATAGAAGTCTTCATTAATATTGGGTTAGTTTTGGATTCCGGATCCTCCTACTTCCTGCCAAGACTTGTAGGATCATCAAAGGCCTTTGAGTTAGCTACTACGGGGCAAAAAGTTAAAAGTGAGGAGGCATACAGACTAGGACTTGTAAATAAAATATGCAGCCATGATATGTTAGACAATACTGTTAAAGAATATACTGATTATTATAAGTCTGCACCAACTAAAGCTATTGGATTAATAAAGAACCTTCTTAATAAAAGCTCTAACTCTAGCTTAAAGGACATATTATCGCTAGAAGCTGAATACCAAGAACTTGCAGGAAGATCAAAAGACTATAGGGAAGGGGTTAATGCCTTTTTAGAGAAGAGAGAGGCAAAATTTATTGGTGAGTAAGTCCAGCCTTACTTAAGCCTACATTTATTAGATTATTGATCTCTCTTGAAAGAGCCATCTTATAAACACAGAACCCAAATACTATTACTAACAAAAGACTTTTCAGAGCTATATTAAATATACTCATAAAAAGCTCTTCAAAATGCCATGGCCAAAAGAGAAATAAAACACCTAAAACCAAACAAAATATTACTGCCTTAAGGCTTTGTTTAGTAAAGGGCTGCAGGCCATAAGAAACCCATAAGAAAATAAACTTAATTAGGTTAAAAAAACATATTGACAAGCAAGTTGCTATAGCTGCGCCTTCAATACCATAAAGTGGAATAAGGTATAGGTTTAAAATCACACACAGCACCACTAAAACAATCATTGAAATAAGATCAAAATAATATTTTGGAGAATTCTTTATGATTTCTGAGTTTACCCCAGCTAACATATCTATTATACGGCCTAAACCAATATAAAAAATAACCCACTTACCTTGTTCATATAGCTCTCTTTTAGGCATTAAAACAAAGATGTCGTCGGCATTAACCCATATAAGAATAAAAATTAAGCTTCCTAAAATAAATTGATTGATTGATGAAGACTGGTAAATATTTTTAATTTGCATTATCTCATTTTTATGCCAACTCTCTGAAATCACCGTACTACTTATTTTAGATAATTGCCTTCTAGGAATTTCTATAAGCGTTGCCATAAAAAAGGACACCGTATATATTGCCGTACCTTCCAATCCGACCATAGAAGATATCATTAAAATATCAATGTTTTGAATGAGAACAGCCGCTGTAGAGCCTAAAAAAAGCAATGCGCTGTATTTATAAAACACTTTTATTTCAGAATAGCTTAAGACATTAAGCTTAAAGCTTAACCGAAAGGGCTTTAAGAAATATGCATAGCTTAATGTCGCCAAGAAAACCACGATATAATTAGCACAAAACAAAAAGATGAATTCTGAAAAACTTATCCAGCCTTTTGAAAATGCAACAATTTCCAACAAGGTCAATAAACGAACAACAACATCTTTAATCAGTGATGGAACCACAATTCTCAGATTAACCCTAGAATATGCTTCAAACATTATTAGAGCTAAAAAGAAAAAGCTTACTAGCAATGCATATTCAAAATAATTAACAAAAAGGGCGGATTTGTTACTATAATATTCTAAAATATGGGGTTTAAAGGTCATTATTGCCACGTATATTAAAGTAAAAGCAATTAGAGGTGTCAATACAAATAGGCCCATAAAAACAGGCAGTTTTTTAACTTGATTCTTGTAAGACGGATAATACTTAATTAGAGTGTTTACCACACCGACCTTAGAAAATTGGACTAAAATAAGAGCAAAAGAAAGAATAATCTTAGTTAAACCATATTGCTCTGCTGTAAAGAAATAGGTAAACAACCAAAGGGTATTAATCGTACCTATGACAATACCTAAATATGACACTAAACTTCCCTTAATACTTTGACGAATGATAATTCCCATCCTCTTATATCATCAATTATATACTCTTTCTTCTACGTCACCAAATAAAATATGTTAAACTTTCTCAAGACATAAGCTCAAATAAATACTACTTTCGTACAATGAAGATTGGTATTGTCTGCTATCCTACATTTGGCGGAAGTGGCGTTGTCGCTACAGAACTTGGCCTTGCTCTTGCTAACAAAGGGCATAAGGTTCATTTTATTACTTACACTCAGCCTGTTCGCTTAAAAGTATTTTCTCCTGGCGTATATTATCATGAAGTAAGACCTCTCAAATATGATTTATTTGAGCACACACCCTATGAAATTGCTTTGGCTAGCAAATTAGTTGATGTTTGCCAGCATGAACATTTAGATATATTACATGTGCACTATGCTATTCCTCATGCTGCTGCTGCCTATTTTGCTAAGCAAATACTTGTCTCAAAAGGGCTTAACATACCTGTGGTAACTAGTCTTCACGGGACAGACATAACCCTTGTTGGAAAAGATGATTCGTATGGCCCAGTAGTTGAATTTTCGATAAATCATTCCGATGGAGTAAGCACTGTATCTGAAAGTTTGAAGATTGATACTCTTGCAGCCTTTGACATTAAAAAAGACATTGAAGTCATTCCTAACTTTATTGATTTTAATCGATTTAAAAAAAGCAATAAAGAACATTTTAAAAAAGCAATATGTCCTGAAAATGAAAAGCTAATCATTCATGTATCTAATTTCAGAAAAGTCAAACGCATTCCTGATATTATTAAAGTTTTCAAAAGAGTAAGGGAGCATTTGCCTGTAAAAATGTTACTTATTGGGGATGGACCTGAACGTCACAAAGCAGAAAATCTTTGCAGAGTGCTAGGAACATGTAATGATATTCGTTTTTTAGGCAAACAAAATGCAATTGAAGAGCTCATGGCAATTGGGGATGTCTTTATCCTACCTTCTGAAAAAGAAAGTTTCGGATTAGCGGCATTAGAAGCTATGGCTTGTGAAATTCCTGTAATTGCAAGTAATACTGGTGGATTACCGGAAATTATAAAGCATGGCACTTGTGGATATTTAAGTCCAGTAGGAGATATTGAAAGTATGTCAAACAACATGACTAAACTTTTAGAAAACAATGAACGTTTAAACACATTTAAGGAAAATGCCTTAAACAGAGCCAAAGACTTCTCTCTGGAAAGAATACTACCGCTTTATGAAGCTTTTTACGAAAAAATAATGCGCTTGAATTCGTAACTTCGATATCCAAATTTATGATTGCATTTAAAAAACGTGTTTTAGATAATGGACTTCGAGTAATCGTACATGAAGATAAAAGTAGTCCATTAGCAGCATTTAATCTATTATATGATGTGGGTGCTAGAGATGAGAACCCAAACAAAACTGGCTTTGCTCACCTCTTTGAGCATCTTATGTTTGGAGGCTCTAAACATGTCAATGACTATGACACACCATTGCAAAAAGCTGGTGGTGAAAGCAATGCATTTACCAGTAATGATGTTACTAATTATTATGAAATTTTGCCTGCTGCTAATATAGAAACCGCTTTTTGGCTTGAATCTGATCGTATGCTTTCACTCAGCTTTGATCCAAAAGTATTGAGAGTTCAAAAAGATGTTGTTTGCGAAGAGTTTAAAGAACGATATCTTAATCAACCATATGGAGACACATGGCTAAATTTAAGGCCGCTAGCTTACAAACAGCACCCTTATAAATGGGCAACCATAGGGAAATCTTTAGACCATATAGAAAATGCCACAATGGATGATGTTAAAGACTTTTTCTACAAACACTACAGGCCTAATAATGCAATACTTTGTGTAGCAGGAAATGTTAAGGCCGATCATATGTTCAAATTGGCAGAAAAATGGTTTGGACCTATTCCTTCTGGTAAAAAAATCATTAGAGAAATAGAAAAAGAACCTAAACAAACTAGCGCACGCTACTTAAAACTTGAACGAAATGTGCCTTATGACAACATAATAAAGGCTTTCCATATGTGTAGCAGAAAAGACAAAAGCTATTATGCTACTGATGTAGTAACGGACATTTTATCATTAGGACAAAGCTCAAGATTTAACCAAAAACTGATTAAAGAAAAAAAGCTCTTTATTTCTCTTGATGCCTATATTACTGGGAATATGGATCCAGGTCTTCTTGTGATAGATGGCAAACCTATGGAAGGAGTACCCATTAAAATTGCAGAAGAAGCGATTCTAGAAGAGTTAGCACTTATTAAAGAATCTGTAAGCGATTATGAACTTCAGAAAGTAAAAAACAAACTCGAATCTCAACATCGTTTTGGCCTGATGGAAATAATGAATAAGGCTATGGAGTTGTGCTTCTTTGAACTTATTGATGACATTGAAGGTGTAAATAGTAATATGGACTATTATCATCAATTACAAGTTGCAGATATACAAACTTGTGCAAAAAACATTTTAACGGAAACAAACTGCTCAACACTGCATTATTTAAAGAAATCATGAGTTCGCTTCAAAGACATATTGCTCCAGACATCCATCATATACCCAAGATAGACATCCCTGAGTTTAAAACTGACAGATGGAGCAACAACCTACAACTTCATTACCTAAAAGCCGGCAGTAATGAAGTTCTTCGTTTAGAAATATTTATACGGGCAGGAGGCTATTATTCAAATAATATTTTAACTCCAGGTGTATTGGCAAAGCTATGTCGAGAAGGAAGCGATAGTTATAGCGCAAAAGTCATTAATGAACAATTAGATTATTTTGGAGCAACACTCAGCTTAAGTGCATCTTCTGACTTTATTCAATTACAACTCTATTGCTTAAGTAAGCATCTTAAAGATTTATTGCCTTACATTAAGGATATTTTATGTGCACCTTTACTAGATGAAAAATCGCTTTCAATAATAAAAGAAAAAGAAATAGGGAGATTGAATATTAGCAACCAAAAAAACGATTTTATTGCTAGAAACACATTAGACTTACATTTATATGGCCCTGATAATCCTTTTGGCTATTATCCTAAAGTTGAAGACATTGAAGACATTAAGCTTGATGATATCCGTGCTTATTACAAACAAATCATGTTTAAATACCCATGGGAAATCATACTAAGTGGACAATATAAGAACAGTATTCTTAATGATCTTAAAGACATCTTTGGGGATTTAAGTTTTGAACAAAATAATTACATAAGGCTAAACACTACAGTTTTTAGTAAGCCTGATTTGAACTATATAAAAAAACTAGAAGGATCCAATCAAGCAGCAATAGCTATTGGACAACTTGTTCCTAAACGTAATGACCCCAATTTTCCGGCTTTAGCTTTTTTAAATATTTTATTTGGTGGCTTTTTTGGCTCTAGACTAATGAAAAATATTCGTGAAGATAAAGGATTTACATATGGCATCTATTCATCATTACGCTCCTTACCTTTAAATGGACAATGGAGTATTTATACAGAAGTTGGGCTTGATGTTTATAATAAAGCTTTAGACGAAATAAAAAAAGAAATACAACGTTTAAAGAAAGAGGAAGTCCCTTCTGAAGAAATATCCTTGGTCAAAAACTATATTTCTGGAAGCTTTTTAGCTTCTTTAGATGGGCCTTTTTCTTTAGCAGATAGATTTAAAAGTATTCACTTTTCTGGAATGGATTACAACTATTTCAATTTTTATTTGGATGAAGTTAGAGCAATGAACGCTCAGAAAATACTTGATATAGCTAACCAAGAGTTATTTAATTCGTACCACGAAGTGGTTATTGCATAAAAATGTTTTCTAAGACAGACATATCTTTTTTTATAATTACTTGGCTCTTCTATCAAGCAGCAGCTTTTGCTCAAGCACCTCCACCTGACCTTAATTGCGCGAGCATACAAACAAATAATGATGTTATCCTTGAATGGATTAACAACAATGCCTGCTTCCCTTTAATTTTATGGTCTTCAAATAACAAGAATGGACCTTATCAAGCCTTAGATACCATATACACGGCAGGGACAACAAACTATACCCATAGCGGTGCAGGATCATCTAATTGGTATTATTATATGAATAGTGACCCCAATTGCCCTGGAGGGATAAGTGGATACTCTGATACCATATCAAACTCTGACCCAGTTCAACCAAATATTTTATCTGTTAGTGTTCTAAATGGTGCTGATGTTGAGATAAAATGGACAGCTAGTCCCTCTTCAGAAACTTTTGCTTATCTAATTTATTGGGACCAAAATGCAGATAACACCTATTCTAATGTTGATACTGTTTGGGGAAGGTTTAACACTAATTATATACATACATCCTTTCCAGACACTAGAATAGAAAGCTATACAGTAGCCTCAATGGATAGCTGCAAAAACACTGGCCCATATAACAATAAACCACATAGCACTATTTTATTAAATGACTCGGTAGATCGCTGTGGCCCCTCTGTAATCATTAATTGGAATTCTTATGATGATTGGTTAGATGGAGTTAAACATTATGATATTTATTTGAGCATTAATGGGGGTACCGAAAGCTTAATTGGTCAAAACAATTTTGATAATTTAAATTTTACCCAGAATGGACTCAATGATGGTGATCAGGTTTGCTTCCGAGTAGAGGGGGTCTCTAATAGTGGAGAGACTTCTTCATCTAATACCACTTGCATTGATTTAGACATCGTACAGCCACCACAATATGCATATATTAACAAAATAAGCGTTGTAAATAATGAGGAGATGGAGATAGAGTTTTATGTAGACCCAAATGCAGATTTAAAATACTTACACTTATATAAAAAAGAAAGCGAAAGTGATTTCTCAAAAGTGGCCAAAATACCAAATCCTGGAAATTTAAATCAAGTTTTTAACTTTACAGACATTGATATCAACCCAGAGGTTTACTATTATCAATATGAATTACGCCCTCAAGATAGCTGCAACAACATGCATACATCTGAATTAGCTAAAAGCATCCTTCTTGGGGGCAAGGCTAATTATAACTATACTAATAGTTTAAATTGGAATGCTTATGGTGGTTGGCTTGGCGAAGTAGACTATTATGAGCTATATAGAAAGGATGCTCAAGATAATTGGCTATTGATTACAACCCTTGGAAATACTGATATCACGTATAATGATGATATTGCAAGTGTTGAAAGCGAGGACGGTATTTTTTGTTACAAAATAGTTGCCTATGAGGGGAGCAATAGTCAGAATCAAAATTTTGGCATTTCATCTACGATGGAGTCGCACTCAAACAGCTTCTGTGTTACACAATGGCCGCCAATACATATGCCAAATGCTTTTGTTCCTGATGGAAACAATAGTGTCTTTAAACCAATTAGCCGTTTTATAGATAAGTCAAACTTCAAAATGACCATCTTTGATAGATGGGGTAAAGCGTTAATAACTACGACCGATCCTGAAATGGGGTGGGACGGGGTTGCTGACGGCGTTAAGATGCCCCAAGGGGTCTATTTGTATTTTATAGAATTCACCAATCCCGATGGTGAAATTTATAAAAAGGATGGAACATTTGTTCTAGTTCGTTAAAAGTTAACCGGACAAGGAATCTTTTTATATCTAGATTGAGATGGCAATGGAAATATTGTGGTTAGTGATACTTCTGGACCACCTTGACTATTTGAAGCCGCACTTAAACCTGAAACATTCACATCATAACTTAAACCTAATCTAAAATTACCATACCATAGTTCAGTAGCTAGAATAAAGGCATCCCCATTACGATACCACAGGCCACCACTAATCGTAGGAGCATTTGCATTATCCTGCAATTGATAACTTGCAAAGGCACC
>CAJXBJ010000031.1 GCA_913050195.1 uncultured Saprospirales bacterium | reverse complement strand
AATTAGCAAAAGAAGGTTTAAATATATGCCTCAAGCAAACACCATTACAACCAGGTTTGAATAAAAATCCTAAGTTCAATAAGCTACTAAAGGAGTTAATTTCAGTTCCTAATGTATATTCAGAGTTTAGCCGTGACCTATTAACACTCCCTTTAATTGAAAGTCAAAATATACCGTCGTTTTCAGCGCGACTTCAAAAGGACAGTTCCTTAATTATATTTATTGCCCAAGAAAAAAGTCATAATTTAAAATATCCAGTCTATTATGGTCAATCATTTATGGACACCTCTAATTTTTTAAACATCACATTTAATTATAATGGTAATAGAATTAAAAAGCTCGTAGAATTTAAACCATACCAATCAATTCTTTTGAAAATAAGCCCAGACGGAAATTTTGAACAATTGGATATAAATTTCACTCCTAAAGAGCCAATAATACGAGAAAAAGAAAAACAGAAAATGTATTTTTAACAATGCGCTCCTTAGCATTCATATCTTTTTATCTTATTATTCTACCCATAATTAGTAAGGAATATAATATTTTAAAATATGGAGCTATAGGCGATGGGCGGACCCTTAATACAAGCTGCATTCAAAAAGCAATAGATTCTGCCCACATGCAAGGCGGAGGTCAAGTAATTATACCTACTGGAAAATTTTTAACTGGTAGTATTATTTTAAAATCCAATGTTGACTTACATCTAGAAAATGGTGGAGTATTATTGGGTAGCATTAATACTAATCACTATGAAAAAAGAGGCTATTGGAAAGCTTTAATTTTAGCTAAAGAAGCAACAAATATAAGCATTAGTGGTAGAGGAACTATAGATGGACAGGGACAAAAATTAGCGCTGCGTCTTGACAGCTTATTTCATATTGGAGAACTTGAGGACAAACATTATAATTTCGTTGAAAAACGTCCACGTTTCTCAGCAAGACCACTGTTAATTCAAATTACTCAGTGTGAAAACATTGTAATCAAAGATGTTCATATGACAAATGCCGCCTGTTGGGTACAAAATTATGACAGAAGTAAAAACATCCTTATTGAAAGTATTTATGTTGATAGTGACGCCTTTTGGAACAATGACGGTATTGACATATCTGACTGCTCCGATGTCATTGTTCGAAATAGTTATGTTAATGCTTCTGATGATGGCATATGTCTCAAATCTCACTTTAAAGATTACCTATGTGAAAATATTTCTATTGAAAACTGTGAGGTAAGATCAAGTGCTAGTGCAATTAAATTAGGAACAAAGTCCATTGGTGGATTCAAAGACATACATATTAAAAACATAAAAGTATTTGACACGTTTAGATCAGCAGTTGCTATTGAATCTGTGGATGGCGGTCTACTTGAAAATATCTTTATAGATAGCATCGAAGCATTCAATACTGGTAATGCTATTTTTATTCGATTGGGGCAAAGAGAAAAAGATAGACCACTAAGCCAATTAAAAAATGTTCACATAAAAAATATTGTTGTGGATGTAGCATACAAAAGACCAGATTATAAATATAAAATTCAAGGACCTAACTTACCCTTCTTTCACAACATTTTCCCATCATCAATTACTGGAATACCCAATGCCAAAATTAAAAATGTTACGCTAGAAAATATAAGTATTAATTTTCCTGGAAAGGCAGATAAAGGCAAAGCTTATTTAGGACTTTATCGAATGAATCAAATACCAGAAGTAATAGATAAATATCCTGAATATTCAATGTTTGGCGAACTACCAGCCTGGGGGTTTTATTTAAGACATGTTGAAGGAATTAGACTTAAAAACATTCAACTTAATCTTAAAGACCAAGACTATCGACATGCTATAGTTATGGATGATGTTAAAAATTTAAGCATTGAACGCCTTATAACAAACGGAGACAATAAGTCTTATCAAGTAATTTTAAAAGACTGCATTGAAAATAACATTCAAGATAATATTAGAGTAAAAAAACTTTAGCGTGTTAAAGCTGAAATATACAATCTTATATAGCATCCTACTCTACTTTATGTCTTGTTCTACAGATTCTACTAAATTTAAAGAAAGGGAATTTAATAAGCTAAGAAAACCTTTAGTAACAACACATATTGCGTCCTATAAAGAATTAAAAACTCTTATAAATATTGAATTTACTACCTCTCCAAAGAAACAGGTAATACTAACACATCGGCTATATGACAATGAAGTACAGAGTATTTTAGAGGAAGGTATAAGTGAGGATGACCTTAAAGAAATAAAGGGGGCTAGCCTATTTGAACAAGTTAAATTTGGAATAATGCATCCATACGTTGCCATAAATAGGCATGATCTTAAAAGAGTTAATTTTTTGGCTAGACGTTGGAGAAGCATGGGAATAGAAGGGGAAATTGCTTTTTATGATCTATCCACAATAATTAAAAAAAATATTTTAACTGAAGGTAGAACTATAGCTAAAGAAGACATGGGAGAAAAAGGATATTTTAACACCTTTAACCACATATGTGCCCAAGCTCTTCTAACAAGCATATTTTCAGAAAAATTAGCTGATTTTATTGCAGATGTTCATGAACTTAAACGACCATTTTTAATTGATAGTAACTTCACAGAAGAACAGATACAGGATATAAATGAAGGTGTGGTAGATAATTATGTAGACTTAATAAATAATGAATGGGGGCAAGAACTTGGGAAGTTACTTAAACAAAAGTATAGAATAGATAATACGACGACTTGGACAGCACCATTATTGGCTGATTATCTAAACGATGTACAAGCCTATTTTTCTTGGACCTTAAATCTAAGGTTCAAAGGAATTCGTCCTGACAATGAGGACATTATTCTATTTGCGAAGAAAATAAACAAAGTAAAACACGAGCTTGACAGGATAGAGTTTTAGTCTCCTTTACTCTTTTTTGCCAATTTAAAACGCTCCCCTTCTCTAATTAATATATAATTAGCCATCAGCCAATCTCTTCCCTCAATACCCGCTATATCTATATTATCTATCCATGATTTAACCATAACCATTGCATTTATCATAATAGCTGAATCTATATTCGTATTTGAAAAAATACTCTCACATAAATTTGCTCTATTGAAATTTGCTTTTTGAAATTTAGCACTTGTTAGGTTGGCTCTTAAAAGATCACATCCCTTTAAGTTTGCTCTATTTGCACTCACTTCGGTCAAATCAGCCCCTCTAAGCTCAGACCACATAAGACTTGCGTCATTAAGAACAGCATTATTAAGCCTGGCATTATTAAGCAAAATGCCATCAAGTCTTATGCTATCACCATTTAAATGACTCATATTTGCCCAACTAGCATCAGCCCACTTTAGATTAGACTTTATAACAGAAGCGCCTACCATGTTAACCCTCTGTAAATTTGCTCTTTTCATATTAGTATTATCTAAACATGCATGTGATAAATTCGCATCCGTTAAATCAACACCTTGTAAATCCATACTAGAAAGGTCTATTCCCTTTAAATCAACCTCCCTTAAAACCGCTCCAGAAAATGACACATCAGCCTTTAACCTCAACCATGTTTTCTTATCTAGGTCGAGCTCCAATAAAGCCATTAATAACTGGCCTCGCGGAACACTAAAATCCTGAACAGATACACTATCAAAATAAGCAGTATTTTCTGGAGAGTGGAGCATGCTAAAAGCTTTTATTGAAGCAATCACCTCATCAGATAGATGTCCTTCTTCAGCCCACTCTTTCTTTAGCTGGTTGAATAATCCAGAAAAACATAACGCACTCTCCTCTTCTAGGTTTTTGAGCTTTGTATTGAGTAAATCTAAAGATTGTTCCTTTTTTGTGATTTGCTCGTTAAGCATATGTATATAGCAAGACATGTAAATAATAAGCAAAACTAGAAGTAACCCTAGGGTTAAATAAATCCAATTGAATAAAGCATACTTTTTCAGTACCATGAATGTCTAAGTTAAGCTTTTACAAAAAATTAATTTAATAATTTCCTGAACCACAAACCTGAGTTTTTGATAATACGCTCCTGAGTTTGAAAATCGACATGTATAAGACCAAAACGTGGATGGTAACCTTCAGCCCACTCAAAATTATCCATTAAGGTCCAGGGAAAATAACCAGTAACATTAACCCCTTCATTCTTGGCTCTAAGCACCTGGCCCAGATATGCTTTATAAAAATCTATTCTAGCCTGATCATTAACCACGCCATTTTCAAGCTTATCAGGAAAGGCAACGCCATTTTCAGTTACAATAATCTCTTTAATTTCCTTATATGATTGAAACTTCTTAAGCATCTCATAAATTCCTTCAGGATAAATCTCCCAATTCATAGCAGTAATAGGCACATCTCTCTTTTTGGCGGGAATATATCTTGCCTTCATTAAAGGAATATACCATGCACTTTTAACAATCTCTCTAGTGTAGTTTTGAAGTCCAACAAAATCAAGGTCAGCTTTCATTATTGCCTCATCTTCAGGCTGAATCACATTTCTCATTCTTCTGAGAAAAGGTAAAGCGTCTTCAGGGTACCCTAAACCTAGCGCAGGCTCTAAGAACAATCTATTTAAAAGGGCATCTACTCTTCTAACTGCTATATCATCCTTTCCATTCGCTCTTGATGGGTGAATAGCTGAACATGAAAAGGTAGACCCTATTTTAGCTCCTTGTACCTCATCTCTTAACACTCGAGAACCAATAGACTGACATAATACCGCATGATGCACAGCTCGCTTAAATTTAGAAATGCTTCTATAACCAGGGGCATGCATACCAATTAAATAACCCAAGCCAGTAAATGCCATAGGTTCATTTAATACCATCCAATGTTTAACCCGATCTCCTAAATGTTTAGCTACATTACGACTATAGTCCTCAAACCAATAAATAATATCACGATTGGTCCAACCACCCTTTTCATGAAGGTAAAGTGGTAAATCCCAATGGTATAAAGTAATCCATGGCTTTAAGCCAACTTCTAAACATTCATCAACTATACGATCGTAAAAACCTATACCTTTAGAATTAAGCTCAGATGAACCATAAGGTAAAATGCGCGACCAAGATGTTGAAAATCTAAAATGCTCAAAACCCATATATCTAGCCATTGCTAAATCTTCTTTATACCGATTATAAAAATCACATGCAATATCTCCTGTATCACCACCTTTTATTTTTCCCTTTTTATGAGTAAAAACATCCCATATGCTAGGTGATTTTCCTCCATAAGATTTTGCCCCTTCAATTTGATATGCTGCTGTAGCAACTCCCCACATAAAATCTTTACCAAAGTCGGCTCTTCTATATGAATCTTCCATATTTATAAACTTACTAAGCGATATGACTTCAGACGGCATTAAAATAATACCCGATGACCTAGCTGCTAACTTTAAAAAATCTCTTCTATACAATTAAAACAACACTTTATTATTCACTAGATAATTTACAAATATTCTTGTATTTAAAATGAACTACTAAATTTTAAATGTTGCAAACATTTATTTTTCTGTATTTTTAAATGAATATTAAAATCATGAAATACGCATTTATATTATTGATTGGACTTGCCATTATAATTGCCTTTGGTTTTGCTTATAGATACTATAAAAAGAGTGATTCTTCGGGATTGGAAATGCCAAAATATGAAGTAATCAAAAAAGATAAAAAAATAGAAATTAGGGCCTATAACGGTTTCATGATTGCAACGACAAAAAATCAGGGTGAATACCGTAAATCAATGAGCAATAGTTTCAGACGATTGGCCTCTTACATATTTGGAGATAATAAGGACACAACAAAAATAGCCATGACAGCGCCAGTTTTGTCTGAATATAATGTAGATAAAAGTGATCTTAATTTCAGCTTTATGGTTCCATCGAAATATGACAGAAATAGTCTTCCTGCTCCAAACGATTCATTAATTAGCTTTAAAGACATTCCTGCTCGAACCCTAGGCGTTATTCGTTTTGGAGGCTTTGCGAGCTTAAAAGATATGCAAAAAAAAGGTGCTGAGCTCAGACAATGGCTTGACAAAAATGGCTATCAATATAAACCAGAACCTATTCATATGTATTATAACCCACCATATGTGCCAATCAATAGAAGAAATGAGGTAGGTTTCATTATTATTCAGAACTAGGTTCTTTTATTCCATATACCTTAATTAGTATCGCAGGCAATAATATCAAGTCTAATACTAATGCAAACACAAGACATAAGCTAACAAATAAACCCGTTTGTGCAACACTTGTAAAGTCAGAGAATATTAAAGCCATAAATCCAGCAGAAATTATAAAAGTTGTAATAATTATAGCCTTACCTGATTGTACAAAAGAAGCCTTTAAAGCAGAATATAAATCTTTCTTGTAGGATTGATAGATTTTATACCTACTTAAAATATGAATAGAATCATCCACCGCAATACCAAAAGCAATAGTGAAAATGATTGATGTTGATACATTAAGGTGATAGCCAAACCATCCTATAAAGCCCGCAATTAACACAAGAGGCGCAAGATTAATTAATAGGCTTATAATAACCATGGATAATGATCGAAAAACAAAACCCATAATAATTGATATACTTAGCACTGAAATTGCTAAACCCAAAATCAGATTAGATACCAAAGATTTATTATTGCTATCTATTATTTCTGAGATACCGGTCAAGCGGTATTCTATAATTTTATTATCAATACTAGATTTATAGAAAGATTCTAAACGCTTATTTCTTTTAGATGCCTCAATCGCTCCTATATCCTTTAATTTACCTGATAAACGCAGTCGTTTCCCATCAGAACTAACTACAGTTAGAAATTCTTTACGCTTTCTTAAGCGCCGAAGAATACGCATATCCTTTTTATACTCCTTTGGGTCCTCACTTATTATAAATTCTTCAGGCCTTCCCCCTTTCCTACTCTGATGAATAGACTTAACAATACTAGCTGGACTCATTACGGTTGAAAGACCATAATCACTGGTCAAAAAAGCTTCTAATTTATCTACCTCTTTTAATACTTCATAATCTAATACATCTGCAGTACTATCCTTACATGTTATAACCATTTGAAATGGTCGAACACCCCCAAATTGGTTTTCAAAGTATACAAAATCTTTAAAGTGAAGATCATCCTTATCAAACTCCTCAGTAAAAAAATTATTGGTTTCCAAATTAAAACAACCCGCTGCTACAATTATAAACACTATCAATGAACCATAAATAAGTTGGTTGGGATTTTTATAAATAAAATTGAATAAATTAGCTAAGCGCTCATTTTTGATTTCCAAGCCCTTATTCTCTACCCTGTTTTTGGGAAGTAAATAAAGGCATGCTGAAAAGAATATCATAGCAACTATAAAAGTTAATATAACCCCTAGAGCGGCATAGATTCCAAACTCATTAACAGGAATTATAGAGTTTGTAATTAGAGATATAAATCCAATTGATGATGTGAGTGAAGTAAGGAACATAGCCTTTCCTATATCATTAAATGTGAATTTTAAAGCCATTAACTTCTTAAATCCCTTCTGTAAATAGTGCTTATAACAATCAAGCATATGTACTATATCGGATATACCAACAATAAATATGATGGTGGGAATAATAATCATTACTAGATAAATACCTTTATCTAAGGCAATCATAAAATTTAACAGTAGAGCAAGAGCCACAAAGATTACGTAAAGTGGAATTACAATTAAAATCCAATTTTTAAATCCTATCCACAAAAACAACACAATTATAAAAATGGTAATTATCGTTAGTAATGCCAGCTCAAAAGTCATCTTTTCTAAAACATAGACCTGACCAGGAACGCGTCCGGCAGTATGATAATTAGCAAACTCTAAGGCCTCTACCTTTAAAATGCACCGTTCCCATGCTTCCATTATTTCAGGATCACTTATACTATCTTTGAAATGAATTAACAGCATTACTGACTTTTGATCCTGAGAGACGAGCTGGGACGCAAATGAATTAGAATTCATCAATAGATCCTTCCCCTTTACTTCCCTAGAAGAATCAATGAGATTTAAGTAAGGATTTTGAATCGGAAGATTACCAACAATAATGGTTCGCTTCATAGAAACTGGAGAAATTACTTTCTTTATAAGTGTATCGCCCTTTATTTGCTCTTCTAAACGCTTGACTTTGGAGAGAAAACTATAATTAAACGCTGTGGAATCACTTTCTATCGCCAACATGCATTGATTTAAATTATTTTCAAAGTCTTCTGAAAACTCAATAAAATAATTTAGGTCCTTATCATCCTTTGGGAAGAAGTTTTCAATATTATAATCAAGGCGTATATACTGTAGATTCCAAATCAAGAAAAGACTCAGCAACATAAAAAAGGCTACAATACCTTTAGCTAACCATTTATTCTTGTGCGACATTGATAAGGCTCTTTTATACAAAACTAGTTGAATTACTTTATTAAAACTCCTTTTTGTTTAACTTTTTTTTCTTTTTATTAAACATTAAAGCTTTGGAATGATAGTATTAGTAATAATTAGTTTTATAAATTGATATTATAAATTTCATTAATTTTAGTTGTGACCATAATTGACCTATAATAATGAGTAAGGATTTTAATTTACCCTTAACAATTCTTTTAATCATTAGCGTAACACGATTTACGCTTTTGAGCCAATGTAATGGATATGAATCATTATGTGATAAAAAATATAATGAAGTCTCATATTTAACAACACATAATGCATATAATTCTGCTCAAGATGGATATAATCTACCAAACCAGAATTATAACATAAGAACTCAGCTAAATAATGGAATAAGAGCATTTATGTTAGACGTATATGATTTCATGGGAACAATTTCAGTATATCATGGAGTTGCAATTTTGGGAAACAAGCCCCTACAAAATTATCTTGTTGACATCAGAGATTTTCTTCAGCAGAACCCTAAAGAAGTTATTACTATTATACTCGAGTGCTATGTAGATGCAGATGATATTGAAAATGAACTATATCAAGCCGGCTTAGATAGTTTTTTATATGCTCATGATAGTTCATCAAATTGGCCCACCTTACAACAATTAATTAATTGGGATCAGAGACTTCTTATTTTTTCTGACAAGGATGATGCTAATAACTCTCAAAACTGGTATCATTATATGTGGGATTATATGGTTGAAACACATTATTCAGCAAATGATACTAGTGATTTTACTTGTGATTTTAATAGAGGCAATCCTTCAAATGACTTATTTATTTTAAATCATTTTATCACCAACAATACAACAGGTACTGGAAATGCTAATCAATCGTTGATTTGTAATTCAAATCCATTTTTTATTAATCGTGTAGTCAATTGCCAACAAGAAAAAAATAAGTTTCCAAATTTTCTTACTGTTGACTTTTATGAATTAGGTGACTGTTATGAAGTCCTAAATCAAATTAATAATATCCCGGCAAAAGTTAACACACTAAATGATCCTGAATTACTTATCTATCCCAATCCCTTTGGTAATAGAATGAGCGTTCAATTCCCCAATAATAGTGCTCCTTATACAATACATATATTTGATATTCAAGGAAATATAGTAAAATCAAAATATGGTAGAGGTTCTTCGGCAAAACTTTGCAAAGGACGCCTAGCTCCTGGACAATATATTTTTCAGGTGCAAACACAAAACAACATATTTAAAAACAAAGTAATTATTCAATAGTCTATAATGGATAGTGAATTAAAGTCATTTATTGAAGGACTGCCAAAAGTTGAACTACACCTTCATATCGAAGGTTCTTTAGAACCAGAGTTAATGTTCAAAATTGCAGAACGCAATAATTTAGCACTAGAGTACGATTCTGTAGAATCATTAAAAAAAGCTTACAAGTTTAATAATCTTCAGGAATTTCTGGATATCTACTATAAAGGAGCCCAAGTACTTATTCATGAGATCGATTTTTTTGATTTAACATGGGCATATTTAGAAAAAGTTCATACCCAAAAGGTTCATCATGTTGAGGTGTTTTTTGACCCTCAAACACATACAGAAAGAGGAATACATTTCAATACTGTCATAAAAGGAATATATGAAGCACTTAAAAAAGGAGAAAGAGATTTAGGGATTAGCTTCAAACTAATTATGTGCTTTCTTCGCCACCTTAGTGAAGAGGATGCATTTAAAACGCTTGAACAGGCAAAAGAGTATAAATCCCTAATTTATGGAATAGGCTTAGACTCCTCAGAGTTGGGAAACCCTCCATCAAAATTTAAAAATGTTTTTAAAGAGGCTTCTAATCAAGGTTATGTATGTGTGGCACATGCCGGTGAAGAAGGTCCTGCAGAATATGTTTGGGATGCTTTAAACACATTAAATATAGCACGAATAGACCATGGAAACCGCTCATTAGATGATTTGTCACTTACACAACATCTTATTAAGGAACAAATAGGGTTAACAATTTGTCCATTATCAAATTTAGAACTTTGTGTTGTTACTGAACTAAAGAATCACCCTTTAAAAAACATGTTAGACAAGGGACTCTTGGCCACAATTAACTCTGATGACCCTGCTTACTTTGGAGGATATATGAATGAAAACTATTTGGCTATCTCAAAAGCTTTAGAGCTCAATAAAATGGATATTATTCAGCTTGCTAAAAATGGAATAAATGCTTCCTTTTTAGACTATGATGAAAAACAAAAATTACATAAAATTTTAACAGATTATATCAAGCTTTCAACTGTTTGAATTAAATGAATATTAATTGTAATATTACTCGTATGTCAAACACTATTTAAAACAATCAACACATGCTAGATAATCCGCAGAAGTATATTAAAGAATATTTAGTTCCAAATCTTGCCCAACTTGAGAAAAAGCGCAAGAGCTATGTTCAGAATCTAATTATTTTAAAATTAATTACCCTTTTAATAGCATGGGGATATTTAATAACTAATGATTCAATGTACGCTTACTTCCAAGATGAACCAATTATGTTTTTAGCAAGTATAGCCTTAAGCATTATATACCTTTGTTGGTCTCTATTAATTCAATTAATTGGAAAAACCCATCCCAAAGTTTTGTATAGCTCAAAAGGTCAAGGTCTCATAATTGGTATCATTTTAAGCTTTATATGTCTTTTTGTTTTTAATCCAACTATTGTAATCGCATTTGCTGTTTCTTTTGGATTGTATTATGCTATTGGTTATTACTTTTTTCTCAATCCATTTAACAAGGCATTTAAAGAGGAGTTTGTATCAAATGCCTTTTTATCAATAGATCCAAATTTAGAATATGACCCAAAAGACTATGTTGATGAAAAAGATTACAACGAATCTTTACTATTTGCAAATAGAGATTATCACCATTACAAAGGAGAAGATTATTTATGCGGAAATTATAATGAAACGCCTTTTGAACTATCAGAAATCAAAGTAGAAAAAGACGAATTTTATTATAGCGAAGGTAAACGTAAAAGAAGAAAGATTACTGTGTATAGTGGTTTATTTATGAAAATGGAATTAAAGAATAATCTAAAATCAGCATTAGTATTAAGACCAAATATTTCAGAGGGTTATAATTTTGGAGGCAGTCAACTATTAAAAGATATATTTGGAATTGATTTGAATAGTAATGAATATGCAGGTTTACATAAGTACAAAGGTGTTCATAAAAGAAGACTTCCATTTCTAGATATTTTCTGCTATGAAGAAGATATTGTTGAAAAACTTATTACCAAAGAATTTGCCACAAACTTTAAAAGACTTCGAGATAATGGAATTTATGCGACAATTTCTTTCATTGATAATTACATGTATGTAGCCTTTCCTCCGAAAAGCAGAAGAAGTAATGGCGACGCGGAATCTCATGGAGATTATTTAGAAGCTAATATACTATGTAGTTTAAAAGATGAAGTATTCCTTTATCAATGTATTGAGCCGTATTTAGAGTGTCTGAAACTCATTGATGTCTTTAAAGTTAAAGGAAGCCCATTGACCGAACTAGACGAAAATCAATTAAATTAATAAATATGTCTGGAGTTCCTGCATCAATTGTGAAAGTGCTTTTTAAAGCATTTTGGCCTATACTTAAAGTACTTTTTAAGGCTTTGTTTTTTATAATTAAGCTGCCCTTTAAACTTATTATTAAGTTATTTAAAGGTTGAGTTTAAGACAAATAATTCATTAAGATAATGAGCACTACATTTATTCCCATTAGCTTATACAGTCCACTTAAATCTGGTTCAACAAATCGCTCAATAATTTGAAGATCAATAAAGCTCTCCATTTCTCGTTGAATTACATCATGCGTTTCTGACTTAGATATATCAAATGAGCCAAGCTTAATTCTTTCTAAGAAATCAACAATAACTAATTTATCTAGAACATAATCTACTGTTAAGCTAAGTGCTTTAGAGTTAATTGATTGCCTTTTCCTGAGAAACACCTTCCATTCTTTTTGCACTAATGGTCCTTTATCTTTTCCATAAGTCATAATAGTTTTGTTACCCTGAATAAAACGAACAAATAGGCCACATAAATAATCACAAACTGGACCTTTAGCATGCCCTAACACAAAAGCTAGTACCTTTTTCACTGAATATGAGAAAGCATTCTTATAATACAGTAAAGGCATTAAAACAATAAAAAATATTAGTGGCAATAAAACTGGCCATAATTCCAAAAAATGAATAAAATATTTTACATAAATATTTGGCACACCTTCACTCCAGGAACCAAGCTCTATATCTTTTATGTTTAAAATCACCCATATCGAACCCATTATTATATTGAATGCAATAAAAGGCAATGCAAAAAACAACATACCCTTTACAAAGATTAATCCACCTTTGGCAGTTTCTTTAATTGCTAATCCTAAATCCATACTTTATATTTTATCTCGCACAATTTACACAGAATCTACTTTGTGGCATCAACAATATTCTCATTAATGGTATCTCGCGCTTACACTTAGCGCACTTTCCAAAGTCTTCATTACCCACTCTGGGCAACATATTCTTAAGCCGGCTCAATTTTAATTCTGCATTTTGAAGTGCTGCCTCGGTAATACTTTTATTATTTATTGCATCCATTCTAGAAATTCTACCAATAGAATTTTTTGGCGCAATTGGTTGAGCTCCCTCTTTATACTCATTTATTAATGCTTCTGTCTTAGTTATTTCCTCCTTAATGTTATCTCTTATATTCTGCAACTCATTGTCGGTCATAATAATTATTTATAGACAAGTTAATGAATATTTATAATTTACATCTAGCAATGTTTTTCTATATTTATTACAAATAAGTTTCCCATGACTAAGAGATATTCAGTTTTAACAGTTTTTATTTTTCTATTGACAAATATATTCTCTCAAAGTGTTAATGCTTTTGAAAATATTATTATTGAAATAAATGATAATAGTACAAGTCTATATGACTGCGTAGGTAAGCGAATAATTATTGATGAATTTGATCAAGGTTTTGTACCTCCAAGCATGTTTACAGGTTCTTGTGGTTACAGTGAGCAAGGAATCCCATTTTATAGTCAAGAAGTAGATGCAGATGCTTGGATATTGCCAATTGAAGATTGTTTCCCAGCAGACTTCCCAGAAAAAATTGGAGGTTATACTTATAATAGAAATGGTCATTCTAGTTTTCTAGCATTTAAAAACTGGGATACTGACTCTCAAAAGGTTTGGATTAATGTAACAATTGGCGCATGGAAATATGCATTCCCTAATCCTTATGAAAAAGAATATCAAATAAGATACTTTCAAGATGTTGACTTGGGTATAGACAGTATGATAATATTGACCGTACCAGGATCTGGTTATTGTACATCTATAGAAAAAATAAACAACTATAACGTTCAAATAAGTGCTAAGGGATGGATTAAAGGCAAGGTTGAAGCTATAAGTATAAATCAATCTTCAGGAACATCTGAAATGACGCCTATAGATGCTAAAGTAAGACTATTTGAAGAAGGCAATCTAATTTATTTAGAAGAGCAATTTTGTAATGGAGGACTTTTTTCATTTGACACTGTAGATACCAATAAAAATTACTATTTAAGTGTGTATTATGACACTCTTGATGCCTTAGGCAACCCAATAACAACACATGTAGAAGTTGAAGACTTGATGACTGATACAAATGTAGAAGTGATGCACAATGTTGCACTTGTTGTTCAAATGAGTGAAGTTCTTGATAGTATTAAGGATTGTCAAATGCCTGTCGGACTTTTTGATGGTGGGGTTAACTATGATGTGGACTATGAATTTGAAACCACATCAAGCGAATACATATTAGATGGTTTCAATTATATGGCAGAGGATCATAGAGAAGAAATAGAATGCCTAGCTAGACAAATGATGGTGCATATGGCCGTGAGTGACTATTTGTATTCTTCCCATAAGCTTAGTGAAGAAGGCTTAAACTCAGTATCAGAATTGATTAAAATGGCACTTAACCTAATTCTTGGAACGGTTAAGTTTAAAGATGATCCCCCTGATGGAGATGTTGGTGATGCTGCCAATAGCTTAATTTCAGCCTACATATCATCAATATCAAGATTAATTAAAGATGCAGCTGATGCTATAACATCAAAAATAGATTCAGAAGACGCTACGGAAATTAATAATACTATAAAAACCATTCTTGCCGAGGTAGAAATGCTTGGTGATTCTAAAGGTGGTTTAGGATTCTCTAATTCTGCAAATTTAGCTTCCTGGATTGTTGATGTTTTAGGAGAAGTAGTTATTTATGGAGGCACAAAATTGCTTAATGATAAAGTACATGTTGAAATGGATTGTCAAAATGTAATTAATACTGCAAATGATCATGCGCAAAATTGTAATCCAAATGGAGATTTAAACACTTCAATTCAAGGAACAATTTCTAAATCTCCAGGACACTCTTCCTATGTTTATGATGATGATATTTTATCTATGCAAAAAGTCAGCGATGCATATAATTATAGGTGGAATGGTAGATATGTTTTAATTGCCTCTGAATGGACAGATGTTGCATCAAAAATAGCATTGGTGTTGGCCGCTCCAACAGGAGGAACTGCTGCCGCTGTAGCCTCCTTTTTAAAAACCTTTGAAAAAGTTCTTCAGGCAGGAGCTGCATCGCTCTTTGGAATGGGTGCATACACTGCTTTTGATAGATGGAGTGAGCTTGATAATGAGCTAGAAGCTTGTAATGATTTCGCATTTAATCAAAAAAGCGCACCATTAATCTTAAAGCCATATGAAATTAAACAGCTCAATAATCAATTCTTAGCAGTAAATCATGCGTTTAGTAATTACGAAGGCATTGCTCAAGAAATAGTTAATTATGCTTTATTGGATGATACAAACAATGTAGTTATAAGAGTTGATAGCCTTATAACCCTTGAAAATAAAATTACAGAGCAATTAGAAGCACAGTTAATTGCTGTTTATAATGGAGTGTACTTCAATAGAGATAGCATGGGAAGTTTTGATGAGTTTTATAAAAATTACTTATTAGAAAAAGATTCTTCTCAATTTGCTAGATTAATTTTCTCCTCTAATTTATTTGCCTATTTAACAGACACACCTGGTTCAATTCATTCTTATAAAGACAGTCTAAGCGAAGCCTTTTATTCCATGTCGCAAATAGACAGTTCATTTCTTTCTAAATCTAGTGATATGAGTGATTCATTATCAACAAAAAATGCAGGCGCTTATATTGTTCCTGAGGGCTTAGAAATTCCAGACTCTGCATGCGGAAATTCATGGATTGAAATGGAAGCTGTTATTAAGAATTATGGAACGATAAATGCAGAAGGTGTTTATATTAAGTTAGCACAAGTTGAACACTTTAATTATTCTGTTGATAGTATATATATAGGCACAATAAACCCAGGAGATTCTGCAAGTTTTGTATTTAATCTTGGAGTGCCCAACGTCGATACTTTTGGTTATGTTGGACTAAAATTCTTTAGTACTAATGCGGGGCAAATAACAAAAGGCAAATCTGTTGTAGTTAATTATACCAATGACTCTATTTTAGTTTCTGAAAATCTTAGTGATATTAGTTGCTATGGACAGTCAGATGGATCTATTGATTTAAATGTTTCTGGAGGTTCAGGGGTCTTTAATTATGCTTGGAGTCAAGGAAATCAGTCCAATCAAATTAATAATTTAAGTGCAGGGACATACATAGTGACTATATCAGACACAAATAGCTGTAGCTACACCAAACATTTTAAGATAGCTGAACCTGATAGTTTTTATATTAACAGCACCTCAGAACCAGCTACTATTAATGGGATTGATGGTATTGCAGTAGTTGATGCATTTGGTGGAACTCCCCCATACACTTATCTATGGAATGATAATTCATCACAAAATACAGATACAGCTTTCAATTTATCACCAGGTGTCTATGAATGTACAATTACAGATGCATCAGGTTGTATGATTATTGAAAGTGTTCAAGTTGATCCATTTACAAATATTAAAGATTTACTTAAAAATAATGTTCATTTATATCCCAATCCTTCAAATGGGTTATTTAATATTAGT
>CAJXBJ010000030.1 GCA_913050195.1 uncultured Saprospirales bacterium | reverse complement strand
GACATATAGAATCCTAAAAAAAGACCTTTAGTTCCATGTTTAAATTAAACTTACCGATAATAAGAATTAATTAAAATCAACATGAAAAAAGCTATTAAACTTATAGGAATATTATACTTCGGAATTTTCAGCCTATCTCTGAATATAGGTTGTGGAAGCACTAAACTTTCAAACGTGGAAATTAATCACCCTGTAATGAAGATGAGTAAAAATGAGCGATTGAAAGATAGCAAAGGAAAAAAAATAGGAGTTTTGCACTCTGATAGTAGCCAATATGATTTGGCAAAAGAATGGTCCCCAAAAACTTCAAATACCATTTTTGAAGCAAAGCAAAATAGAAGTGGAAATAATCATTTTAAAGACACCATTGTAGATGGGCGAAAGGTAACTGTTATTGATGGACAAGTTGTCAAGAAACCCACTAAAAACTGCCGTGCATTTGTAACAGGAAGGCTGGTAAGTGATCATTTTGAGATTGGACTTTCTAGCAAAGTGTATAAAGTTGATGATTGTAGTGAATACGTAGGAGAGGGAAAATACATGAAAAACGAACATGCTTTTCCAAAAGCAGTAGCCTGCACATTTGATGGTATTGCCATTGCAAAAGGAACTCGCGTTGTTATTTATAGTGAAGAAAATTTACAAGGGGATATTTTGTTAGATCAATCGGGACCCGCCTTGATAAATAATATCAAATTCAAAGGTAGAGTATTTAGTAATAATGTAACTGATAGTATAATGACTAAGAAATTTAAGGGAAAATGGAATCAGCTTTTTCCACCATCATGTAGAAAATATAGCTCTAGTAATATGCATAATTGGGTCTATGGTTCATTAGAAGTTATATGTGAAGACTGATGAAATTTATGTTACCTAATCAATATTCATTTAATCGTAAACGAAATGTTCAAATGATGACAATTAGTAATACATTCATATGATCCAAAAAAAAATATTATTTTCGAAAAAACTAAGAATATGAAAAAAGCAATTACACTTATAGCAATATTAAACTTTGGAATTTTCAGCCTATCTCTAAATATAGGTTGTGGAAGTACTAAGTCCACAACGGCAGAAAGCAATCTACCCAAAATAGACATGATGGAAATGATGCAAAATGAGAGATTAAGCATGACCAAAGGAGAAAATGATAAAATCATTTGGCTATTTGATGGTAAGCCCTACACCGGTTATATATATGGAGAACAAAGAGGAAAGAAAATTGAAGGCGAGTTCAAAAATGGCCTAGAGCATGGAAGCCAAAAAGAATGGCATGATAATGGCCAACTTAAAAAAGAACGTGTTTATGACAATGGGACCAAGGTTTCAACGAAAACATGGGATAAAGATGGCAAAGTCACTTCTGACATCAAACATTAGAATAGTTTAAAAACTACTATTACAAGAACACATTTCTAAGCTCCAAATCTACAGATGTAGTGTCTCCTTCAGCAACTGAAAAACTACACTCTGAAAAGCTCGGCTCGCTCATACCAAGACTTGGGTTGTTGGAAAAACCAAATTTTTCAGTTGGCATACCCATCCAGTTCATGTCGCACTCGACGTTTGAGTTCTCATCATGATATAATTTTATGGCATAGGTGCCTGCTTCTAATGAATCAAATAGCACTATCAGTGGGTCTGAATTAAATGCCGATATATATTGTTGAAAGGCTGTACCATCCTCACCTTTACTCCATTCATTCGCATCATTCATTAAACCAATTACCATTTGTCCATTCATATTATCCATGCCAGTAATTGAGCAATATATAACACCATATTCTGAACTTATAGTAATAGTATCATTATTGTTTGTAGAATTATTATCGGTATCTTCTGTTTCATTCTTTTTACAAGAAAACACTAGAAGAAACGACATCGCTAAAAGAACAATACTATTTCGATAGTTTAACATATTAACTTCTTTAATCGTAAAAATTAGGTTTTTTTTAGAGGATATCCGAATTTTAAGCCAACAAACAATCTCGTAATGGAGTTCGAAAAAGACAGAAGAGATTATATAGGTGATATCATTGATATAAAAAATAATGATGATCCCATTTTAGAAATCAAGCGATGGTATCAGCTGGCAAAGGAAGAAAATGTACCTGATCCTGATGCTATGACGTTATCTACTATTTCGAAAGATGGATTTCCGGAAAGTCGTGTTGTCTTACTCAGGCAAATAAATAGTGACTCCCTCATATTTTTCACAAACTACAATAGCCAAAAAGGACAAGAGATTATTAATAATGATAAAACTGCCTTAAACTTTTATTGGAAAGAAATAGATCGACAAATTCGCATTACTGGTATTGCGTTAAAAGTAAGCGATGAAGTCTCGGATAACTACTTTGCCACAAGGCCTAGGGCAAGCCAAATAGGCGCTTGGGCTTCAAATCAAAGTCAACCATTAGACAGTTATGATGAATTGCATAATAAAGTACAGCAATTGAATAATGACTTTGATGGCAAAGACATACCTCGCCCAAAACATTGGGGTGGTTTTAAAGTCTATCCAAGAAAAATTGAATTTTGGCAAGGTCAGCCAAGTCGACTACATCATCGTATTCGTTTTGACTTAACTAGTAAACAGGAATGGATTAGATGCCTCTTAAATCCCTAATCTTTTAGTCTTTACACTATCACCTTGCTGATAAATAATTACCGCGTTAACAGACTCTAGGCTATCTATATAAGCAATTGACCTGTCCTTTCCCATTACCATACAGGCTGTTGCAATGGCATCGGCTTCCATACAGCTTGGAGCATTTACAGTAACACTTAACAGTGAATTATTAGCTGACTCCCCAGTCTTAGGATTAATACTATGAGTGAAAAGCTTATCCCCTTCCCAATAATAGTTGCGATAGTTACCAGACGTTGCCAATGACATTTCCAAACCACTTAGTACCATGAATGGACCTTGATTACTCACATTAGTATCTGGATTGGCAATCCCTACCCTCCAATGTTGTCCTATTTCATTTGTACCCTTGAAGCGAAGCTCTCCTCCAATTTCTACCAAATAATTATGAATACCTGTACTGTCCAAGTAAGCACTAATTACATCCACTGCATAACCCTTTGCAATAGCACTCAAATCTATTTGAGCTTCACTATTGGCCTTTGTTATAAAACATTTATTATTCGCACAGCTTAGCTTAATCGTTTTGTAATTGACTTTATCCTGCGCCTTTTGCAACTCACTAATGCTTAAGCTTTGCCTTTCCTTAATCCCAAATCCATAGGCATTTACTAATGGCAAAACTGTGCAATCAAATGCTCCATTAGTCTCTTCACTAATTCTTAAAGCAGTACCCAAAACCTTACAAAAAGAGGCATCTATTTCAAAAGTATCAATGGCTTCATTTGCTTTAGAAATAGCTGAATTAGATATGTAAGTTGAGAAATTTTGATTTATATTATTAAGTAAAGAGTCTATACTTGACTTTTCAACATTTTGACTTTTTGAACAATAAGTAACACTGTAAGTAGTCCCCATAGTTGACCCATAAACCTTCTTTTTATGTAAATTATTTTTACATCCTGATATACAATATGTTATGGATATTATAAAACACCAAAAAAACAGCACTTTGATAAGAGATAAATTACTTTTAAAAGACTTCATTAAGTGCTTCTTTCTCCTCAACAAAATTAACACCATAGGCTTTAAGCTCCTCTAAAACAGGCTCATATATTTCAGGTATAACAGGTAAATGAACCCCTTTTATTTGAATCTTATTTTGCAAGAATAGCTTTACAAAAACCCCTAATGGATAGCCAACTGTTTTAGCCATTGCCGTATATTCTTGATCATCCCCTTTTACTACCAAAGATGATTTTACATGTAAGCTTTGATTGTCCTGGACATAATCAAACAAGTGATGCATTACAATCATGTCTTTATCTTCCGGCTCCAAGCTCAACTTTTCTTCTAAAAGCTTTTGAAGAATTTGAGCTGGTGTAGCATTCTTCATTCCAATCTTTCGATCATCAAATAACCCTAACCATCTAAGCTTGTGCATATTAGCAGAATCAACATTAATATCCAAATAGTAAGCTAGCTTGAGCTCAATAGTATCTGTCATTCGATAAAACAAGAAAGACTCCATAAATTGACGATAGGTCATTTTTTCTGAATTCTCTACAAGGTAGCTATCGTCCGTAAGACCAAGTTGAACAAACATATTCCATGCTTCACTAAAACCAACCCGCCTTAATGTGCCTCTATATATTGTTGGAATACCTTCTAACCCATATATTTCTCGATACTTCAAAGAATCTCTATTGGGGTAAGCTTCAAACAATCCCTGATCAAGTATATCAAAGGTGTCTACTCGCTTAAAAACTTGATGATAAGGAATATATTTATATTGCCCATTACGAATGAACTTACTAACGCCTTGTCCAGCAAGCACAACATTCCTAGGGTTCCATGTAAACTTATAATTCCAAGGGTTATTATCATATTCTGGAGCTACCAATCCTCCTGCAAAAGACATAAAAGACAGAATATCTCCCCCATTTCCTTTAAGATCATCAATGACCTTCATTGCAGACATGTGATCAAGACCTGGATCTAAACCAATCTCGTTCATCATCACAATACCCTTCCGATCTGCATCATCGGCCATTTTCTTAATATCATCGCTTAGGTATGAAGCAGTTACTAAGTGTCTCGCTAATGATAGACAATCCTGAGCAACCAAAGTGTGTAAAAATGCAGGAAGCATTGAGATAACAATATCATGACTTTCTATCAACTTCTGCCGCTCTCCCTCATTATGAATATCAAGCGCTACTGCCGCTCCTTTAGCATGACCTTTAATTTTATCTTTGGCAGCATTGACATCTTTATCTGCTACAGTTAGTTGCCAATCTTCAGTATCACACTGATCTAATAAGTATTTTACTAAACAAGCAGTTGACAAGCCTGCTCCTATTACAAGTATCTTTTTCATGGCCGTTTCATTTAGGCTCGGCAAAACTAATCATTTAAACGACTTTTCTGCACGAATCATTCTTTTTTTACCCTGCATATCTAAAGCTATCTCAATGCTTGAGTAGGACTTAGATTGCAGCATTTCAAATACATTCTCTGCGTAGTGTTCATTAAGCTCAAAATACAGACTACCTCCACGTTCTAAATAAACGTTTCCCAAATCAGCTATACGCTCATAAAACTTAATTGGTGCCGTGTCGTCCACAGCCAAAGCCAGCCTAGGCTCCCATTCTAAATTCAATTTAACTAGTTCTTTTTCTGTTATATATGGTGGATTACTTACAATTACACTTAAGCTATTTGGATTACTATTACTAAGACCTTCTTTTAATACATCAAGCTGATATAAACCTATAGCAAGCTCATTGATTTTTGCATTTTCAGCAGCAATTGCCAAGGCCTTTTTACTTATATCAAAAGCTGAAATATCGGCATGATTAATTTGTTTTTTTAATGCTAAGGCTATACAACCTGAACCACAACAAACATCCAATATATGCAAGGGTTCTCGCTGGCTTTCATTTTTCACTATCCACCTTACAAGTTCCTCTGTCTCTGGACGGGGAATCAGCACATCTTGAGTCACTTTAATGTACAAATCAGCAAACTCAGCATACCCCAGTATATACTGTATTGGTTCTCCTAACTTTAAACGGCCAATGACACTATTCAGCTTAGTTAATTGAGAATCCTTTAGCTCAAAGCCCTTATTAACAAACAAGTCTAACTTTGACACTTGACAATAAGCCTCCATTAATAAGAAGAATATATTATCTAATTCTCGACTTTCAATTAGACCATGCAGATTGTTGTGAAACTCTTTTTTAAACTCTTGCCAAATCATAAATCCGAAATTACAGATTGAGCGCTTTCTCTTTTTAAAAGCTTACCAGCAGTGGAATATTTGAATTGAGGTATGTAATAAACAGCCTTTGGACGCTCTTTACTACTTAGACAACTTGAAAGCTGATTTTCAATATTATTAATTGGAGCCCCCTCAATAAAAAGCCCTATTTTTTCTCCATATTTGGAAGATGGCAAAGAATAAATAAAATAAGCCCTAGAAGAAAAAAAAGATTGAAGCTTAGACTCAATAGACTCCGGATGCAATTTAACACCACCAGAGTTTATTACATTTGACTGCCTTCCCTTCCATATAAATTTATTAACCCCTTGAATTTCTACAACATCATCTGTTTGTAACCAATCATTCTTAATCCAAGGCACGATAACAGATAGGACATTATCATTCCCATATTTTATCTTAACATTAGGCAATAAGGTATATGCTTCTTCATTTAGAAATAAGCGCTTCATAGCAAAATGGCTTAAAGTTTCTGTCATACCAAAAGATTGATAAGCCTTTAAGCCCAAATCCTTTATTTGAGAAATATGTCGACTTTGTAAGGGGGCGCCACCAAGTAAAAGATGCCTTATTTTTAATGACTGCTCTCTATTCTCTAACCTATCAAGTTGCATAGGCACCATAGCCCCAAAGTCTATCGTTTCATTCAATCCTGACCACGGAAACTTGTTATCTTCGGATAGAAACAGCTTAAAGCCTCCTACTATAGCTCTTAAAAGCATCATCTTGCCTGCAACGTAACTCAAAGGAAGGCATAGCAAAAGTTTGTCTCCCTTATTTAACCCAAAGTAATCTATCGTCTGTTTACAGCTTGCTTCAACTTGTGATCTATGAAAAGTGATTATTTTAGGCCTTGATGTAGACCCAGATGTTTGAAACTCAAACGAGGAGTCTCCTTTATACCAAGCGTCACAAGTATCTATAAAACTATTTAAGCCTTCATAACCATTTAAAGAAGATGCGTTAATATAGTCCTTGTAGTTTAAGGCATTAATATGCTCAAAATCTAAACAAATCATATTATTGGACTTAAATCCCATTCTTGACTTGTTGAAAAATAAAGCTTTGCATCCTTTATTTCCATAGGGGCATTAATATTATTAACATATAACTGCCCTGTACCTAAACCCTGCGGACGATTTGTTTTAAGACTAGATGTCCATTGAGCAATTGCACATAGCCCAATATTAGATTCTAAAGCAGAGGTCGCCCACCATGCAATTCCTCTTTCCTCTGCCAATTCAATCCACTCTTGGCTTGATTGAAAACCACCCAATAATGTGGGCTTTAAAATTATATATTGGGGTTTTACTCTATCCAACAAATCAGCTTTTTCGTCTCTTTCTTGAATACCAATCAACTCCTCATCCAATGCAATATCCACAACAGCTTCTTTACACAAATTGGCCATTAAGGCAGTTTGTCCTTGTCGAATAGGCTGCTCAATCGAATGTATCCCCAATGCTTTATATGCTTTCAACTTATCTAGTGCATCTTCTTCAAATGCACCATTTGCATCTAAACGTATTTCAATTTTCTCTTTAGAGAAACGTTTTCTTAAATTATTTATTAGACTTAACTCCTCTTCAAAATCAATAGCTCCAACTTTTATTTTAATACATTTAAAGCCAGCACTAATTTTTTCTTCCAACTGGGCCTGCATAAATGATAGAGACCCCATCCATATCAAACCATTTATTGGTATACCTACACCGCCTTCAAAATCAGATTTAAAATAATGCCTATTCCCTCCATTTTTTAAATCTAAACATGCCATTTCAAGTGCAAATTTAACAGATGGATAATTTTGCAATTCCTTTTCTTTAATGCACTCTCCCTTATTGATTAGAGCACACATACCTTTCATATAATTGTAAGCCGAATCAAAGTCGCAACTTAATCCAAACAATGGACCTGCCTCGCCTATTCCAAGAACACCTTGACTTTTATCCTTGAGAATCAAAAAATAAACATCCTTATAGTGCAAAACACCTCTTGATGTACCACTAGCCTGTCTAAATTCTAAACGGTATGACTTAAAATTAGCAGTTATATTTTCTTCTATTAGAAAACTATAATCCATAATTAGAAAATATTAGACCAATAGAAAACAAAACGCTATAAGCAAAGCTCGTTAAGGCCATTAATTTTAATTGACCATCAAGATCCTTTAAATGGACAACCGACCAAACCGCCTTTAAATTGAATATCAACATGGGACAAATCATCAAAAACAAATAAGCCAGATATGCTTTTTGCAACAAGGCGACATAAATTATACTGGAAATAAAGGCAACAAATAATAAAGCTGTATGATAAATACGAGCATTTTTTATACCCATCCTAACAACCATAGTTTTCTTACCAGCCGATTTATCTCCATTAAAATCTCTCATATTATTAAGATTCAATACAGCAACTGAGAAAAGGCCTATACTGATTGCTGGAAGCGTATGTTCTAAAAAAAAGTTTTGGGACATTAAATAATTGGTGCCAAGAACACCAACTATACCAAAAAACATAAACACAAAAAGATCTCCAAATCCAGAATAACCGTAAGGATTTCTTCCCGCTGTATATTTAATTGCTGACCATATAGCCAAAACACCCAAGACCAAAAAAAACAATAATTGCTTCCAATATGCAAACCCAAACACAAGATAAATCAAACCCAGACCTGATAGAAAACTTAGAATTGCCAACAATATCATGGCTCTATACATACTACTCTTTGAAATCAGCCCACTTTGAACTGCCCTATCAGGCCCTATGCGCTCTAAATTATCTGCCCCATTTTCACTATCTCCATAATCATTAGCCAGATTGGAAAGAATCTGCAAAAGCACTGTAGTCACAACAAGTAAGACAAAACGGTAAATACAAAAGTCTTCACTACTATCCCAGGCTAAAGTGGAACCTATTAATATACAAGATAAGGATAGTGGTAGGGTTCTTAATCGAAATGCTAATAGCCAAGCTTTCATTATCAATCAGGGAAATTTTGGATACTTATTAAACTCAGGATCTCTTTTCTCCAAAAAAGCATTTCTACCTTCTTCGGCTTCATCTGTACCATATGCAAGTCTAGTTGCCTCACCTGCATAGACTTGCTGACCCACAAGACCATCATCTATAAGATTGAAACCAAACTTTAACATTTTAATTGCTGTTGGACTTTTAGACATGATTATTTGAGCCCAGTCATAGGCAGCTTGGTCCAACTCTGCATGCGGCACAACTTTGTTTACCATACCCATCTCAAAAGCTTCTTGAGCAGTATAATTTGCTCCTAAAAAAAAGATTTCTCTAGCCCTTTTTTGACCTACCATTCGAGCCAAATAGGCAGAACCAAAACCACCATCAAAACTTGCTACATCTGCATCTGTTTGCTTGAAAATAGCGTGTTCTTCACTGGCAATTGTCATATCACAAACTACATGCAAACTATGTCCTCCTCCAACAGCCCAACCAGGAACGACAGCAATAACAACCTTGTTCATAAAACGAATCTGCCGTTGCACATCAAGAATATTAAATTTATTAACCCCGTCAAGACCCTGATATCCTCTTTTGGCACGTACCCGCTGGTCTCCACCCGAACAAAATGCCCAACCACCGTCTTTTGGCGAAGGACCTTCTCCGGTAATCAAAACAACACCTATTTCCTGACTTTCGTGACATATTACTAGTGCTTCTAAAAGCTCATCTACTGTTTTAGGTCTAAATGCATTTCGCACTTCCGGCCTATTAAATGCAATACGAGCCACACCATTAGAGGCTTTAAATGTAATATCCTCATATTCTTTTACTGTCTGCCAATTTATCTGACTGCTCATAGGCTTCTTTGATTTTTTTAAAATAATCTCTTTGTATTTCAGCGCTTAAATCCCCCATAGTATGTATCTCAATTAATTTAGGTGTATCAGACTCCTTATAAAAACTTTTAAAGGCCGATTTTAAACCATCCATATCTGAACAGCTCAGATACATTAAACCAAAAGCTTTTGCTAATTCCTTCATGTTTCTCTTATGACCCATTTCAAAATACTCCTCTAACTCTTCAGTCGTATCAGGCCCTGGAATGATTCTAAATATTCCTCCACCACCATTATTAATCACAATAATACGCATTGAATTAGGCACATGCTTTGACCAAAAGGCATTACTGTCATAAACAAAAGCAATATCTCCACTAATTATTGTTGTTGTTTTTTTACTCATCAATGCTGCGCCAATGGCAGTACTACTCATACCATCAATACCACTTGTTCCTCTATTACAGTACACATTGATACTAGAGTTAAGTTTAAATAGATTTGAATATCTTATGGGGCTTGAATTTCCAATGTGCAAATCTGATTTTTCGGGGATATTCCTTAACAAAAATTGCATTACTGTATAATCACAAAATGGCAATTTACTCTCGAAGTTTAATTGATGCTTAGAGAGCCTATTATCCATCTCAAACCATGCATTCACATATTCAGAAGCTATTTTCTGCTCCGGCAATTCAAGCATTTCCTCTAAGACCAATATTGGATCAACATCAATGCAATGACTTAACGCCTGAAAAACGTCTGGCTTACGATTATTCTCACCTAGATACCAATGAACCTTTGGATTATTTTTTCTAAAAAAAGCTTTAATCTTTTTAGAGACTAAGGCCCCTCCAATACTTACAACTAAATCTGCTTTATATAATTGAGAAAAAAAAGAATCTTCCTCTATGTAACACATACAGCGATCAATATTAGAAATACGGTTCGCTGAATTAATATTGGAGGTTGACTCACATAAAACCACCGCCTTTCCTTCATTCTGAATTCTTTCCAAAAGTTTGGACAAGCTATCATCCTTCTTGTTCTGGCCAACAACAATTATACGTTTTGCGTACTGAGACCATAGTTTTTTTAGCTCTTTTAGCTCTGAATGAATTAATTGAGCTTTTGTCTTCTCTCTATGGATTATTTCAAACTTTTCTTCAACATTGATCATTTCTTGATCATACAATGGCTCAGCAAAAGGGATATTGACATGTACTGGTCCAGGCACACCATCATGAGCAAGCCGAAGGGCTTCATTCATTATTCTATTTGATTCTCTTAAACCATGCTCAGATTCAGCGTCATCAGGAAACTGATAACTAGCTTTTACATGCTTTCCAAAAACATCTTTTTGATAAATACATTGGCCTTCACCCTGACCGATTAGGTGGGAAGGTCTATCCGCACTTAGTATTAACATCGGAACTTCCTGAAAATAAGCCTCTGCAACGGCTGGAGCATAATTTAAAACTGCACTTCCTGATGTGCAAATCAAAACAGAAACTCGACCAGTCTGAAGAGCAGCCCCCAAAGCGTAAAAGCCTGCTACTCTTTCATCTGGCACACCCACAGTTTTAAGACCAGATCGAGCAAAGGCCATATTCAAAGCAGCATTTCTAGATCCTGGCGAAATGACAACTAAGGATGCCCTATGCTTATCACAGAGATAAGCCGCTTGTCGGATACTTTTGCGTGCAGTATTTTGCATACCGTAAAGATACGGAATTTCAAAGGGTTAAAACATCCCCAATGGTCTTCATTTTCAGTTGAGTTTCTTCCCACTCTTTATCTAAATTCGAATCCTCAACTATTCCCCCTCCTGCAAAAAACGACAGATAATCTCCATCCCAATGCACACATCTCAAATTAACATAAAATTGAAAACCTTGCTGATGGGCTAAATTTACCGGGCCCCAAAACCCAGCATATAATCCCCTATCATAGGACTCATTCTCAACTATAAAGTCCATACTATCCCACTTAGGCATACCACAAACTGCCGGGGTCGGATGTAAGGCTGCAATTAAGGCATTAACCTCATTAATTTCGTCAATCACATATCGACTTCTAAGATGCCATAAATTACCTGCTAATATGCTTTCTGTTTTACTTTTTTGATAAGTAAGACCTAAATCATCGAGCAGTGATTCAATATACAGTTCTACTAAACCTTGCTCTTTCTTTTCCTTATCACCCCATTCAGGCTGTAAGTCTTCTGTTTTTTTTAGAGAACCTGCTAAAGCATCAATGACATAACCTTCGCTTGTTTTAACTAAAAAAACCTCAGGGCTAACCCCAAACCAAAGCCCCTCTTCCGGCGTGTACATCAAATTAATAAAAGCTGAAGGATATAACTCTAAAGCTTCAATATAAGCCTGAATCATCTCCCCCCATTTAAGAGGATAATCCTGTTTATCACATCGACTTATAACGACTTTTTTCAATTCACCTTTCTCTATTGCTTTTTGAGCCTTATTAAAGCTATTATTATAGGCCTCTCTAAAAACTTGACTATATACTGTCTTAGATTCTAAATCAACCTCTTTAATTTTGTATCCATCTGCTATGCTATCCCAGCTCAGCTTAAAATCATTTACTGAGATTTTAATGTACTGGTCAGCATAAATCCACTTGATTTTATCACTTTTATCAAAACCTTGAATATAAAAACCAGTCTGATTCTGCCAGTTTTTAGGTAAAGCATTCCCTTGCGTAATATCTTGCATAAAAAAATGCAATTCATTTGTATGAGGCTCTCTAAAAAGCGCAAAAGACACAGAACCAAGTTGTACTTTTTTAATAAAATTTTCAAACACTAACATTACAACCTAAAATTCGGAAAAATATAACATACTTTATACTAAGTCTTTATAGATAGTATTTTTAACACAAAAAGTCTAAATCAATCCTTATTTTAGCGCGTACAACACTAAGTGATTTGGAGCTTAAGATTAACTTTTTAATTATTTTTTGCCTTTGCACACAGTTAACTATTGGCCAAGAGGATAGTTTAATATGTGAAGTGCGTGCCGATCAAGGCATCAGCTACATTAAAAAGGCTCAGAAATATTATAAAAAAGCCCAAAAAGCATTAAAAAAAAAGAATACAGAAGACTACAAAGCACATTTGAATCTGGCGCTTGAAATAGATTCTGACTTTATAAAAGCACACTATTTACTAGGCCAGCTATATATTAAGAAAGACAATAAAGAGAAATCTAAATATCACTTTGAAAAGGTTATTGATTTCTGCCCAGAATACAAAGAACATATCTATTTTGATTTAGCTGAAATCGCTTTCTCAGAAGCAAAAACGAAAGGTAATGAAGGGCAGTATAAACGTTGCGTAGAATGTTTGGATGAATACATGAAGCGCATCGAAGAAAAGCATTACAATTTCAAAAAAGCATTTGAGCGTTATCTACTATGTAGTGAATTTAATGACATATACAACTATCCTGTACCATACAACCCTATACCTTTAAAAGGCATTTCGAGCAGTGCTGACGAATATCTACCTATACTTTCGCCAGATAATGAAATAATGCTATTTACAATGCGCTTTAAGGAAGAACCAAAAGGGAAAAGTGCTTATAAAAAGATTCGATTTGTCGAAAAATTTTACCAAGCAAAAAAAGCTGACTCAAGTTTTGTGGAGATACGAGCTTTGCCCAAACCATTCAACCAAGGCAAAAATACTGGTGGAGCAACTATGGATATTAGCAATTCTGAAATTATCGTCACAATATGCAATGATCCTGATAATGAAGGTGGCGGAAACTGTGACCTATATTATACAAAAAGAAATGGCAGTGAGTGGTCGAAGTTTAAAAACTTAAATGAGCTCAGTACTTCTAGAGTTAATACTAAATTTTGGGAAGCACAACCTTCACTTTCTTCTGATGGACAAACATTATATTTTACAAGTGACAGACAAAGCTTAGGAAAGGGAGGCGCAGATATTTTTTTCACAACAAAAGATAGTAATGGTCTATGGCAACGCCCAAAAATTATGGGCCCAAATATAAATACAGTCTTTGAAGAACAATCACCATTTATTCACCCAGACAATAGAACCTTATATTTTTCCTCAGAAGGTCATACTAGCTTGGGCGGAAAAGATATTTTTTATGTAAGAAAGCTTAAAAATGGCAAATGGAGTAAAGCTTTTAATATAGGGCAGCCAATAAATGATGAAAATGATAATAGCGACTTTTTTGTAAGCACTGATGGGAAAACCGCTTATTTCTCTAAGGAAAGCAAAATAAGAGGACAAGGTTGGGACGTTTTCTACTTCCCTCTGCATAATCGTGCAAAACCCAAGAAAGTAGTCCTTCTAAAAGGAAAACTAAATGATGCTAATGGCAATGCTATTGAAGATGGTAGTGTTGAATTACAAAATGGGGTTAACAATACTAGCCATTCAGCAAAACTAGGCGAAGGAGGTAGCTACGCATTTATTCAAACTATTGAAGAAGAGGATGAAAAAGCCTTAGATGACTATGCCGATGTTAGCCTTATAGACACAAGCAAAGTCCCAGATTTTGATTTTGAAATGAAAATTCAAAAAGAAGGATATTTCTATGGATCTGAGAAAATTTCTTCTTCAGACACTAACAAACTCACAGAAGTTAACTTTAATCTAAAAAAAATCGAAAAAGGAGCTAGTTTTAGAATGAAAAATCTATTATTTGACACTGACTCATTTAGATTAAAAGAAGCTTCTTTTTCTGAACTAGAGTTACTTTATGAGTTCCTATGCCTTAATCAATCCGTTAAAATATCCATAGAAGGACACACCGACAACAAAGGTTCTTGGACCAAAAACAAAAAGCTTTCTCAAAATAGAGCTGAAGCTGTTTTAAATTATCTAGTTAAGCGTGGAATTAACAAAGAACGACTGAAGTATGAAGGCTTCGGACCAGCCAAACCGATTGCTAGTAATAACACTGAAAAGGGTCGACAACTTAATCGTCGCACTGAAATAAAAATACTTTAGGACTATCTTTTCTCCTTGATACGAGTTTTTTTACCCACTGCAGACCTCAAATAATATAACTTCGCTCTTCTAACTTTACCTCTTTTTGTAATAGCAATAGACTCTAAATTAGGAGAAGTTAATGGGAAAACTCTTTCAACACCTATACCATCAGAAATTTTACGGACTGTAAATGTCTTATTCATCCCAGAACCTTTGACTTGGATAACAACTCCTTTATAGGCCTGTGTACGTTCTTTATTACCCTCTTTAATCTTGTATTTTACAACAACCGTATCTCCAGGATTGAAGCTAGGTAAATTTTCATCTAGACTTAAAAGTTCTTCTTCTACAAATTTTACAGCGTCCATAGTTTCTAAATTTGAAGGGCAAAGATAGATAAATTGGCGATTAAACAACCCATTTACTCTCGCTTTTTTTGAATATTAATATGGATTATAACGCCAACAACTTGTTTATAGCTTTGATTCAATTGCTCATTATTACAATATTAACTTCTAAACATCTACGAAAATACTGTATAAAACTTGGAACAAGATTACCTATTCTAGCGTATGAATTGCAACAGGCATTAAAAAGATTTTCTTAAATGAATATAAGTGCAGAGTCAATAATTCCTTTTTTAGGTTTTCATGAGCCTTTCTCAAGCTTAACCCATCTCTTAGCAGCCTTTGCTTTAATCTTAGCAACTATTCAATTGCTTAGAAAAGGACAAGGGAATTACATGAGAGTAGCTGGTCTATTAACTTATAGTCTTAGCGCTCTTTTTCTTTTTACCATGAGCGGTCTTTACCACATGTTAAAACCAGGTATATTAAAGGAGATTTTCTTGCGCTTCGATTACATGGGAATTTGGTTTCTTATTGCTGGCACATTCACTCCAATTCACATAATTTTATTTAGAAAAAAATGGCGCTGGCTAATGCTAGTAATAATTTGGTCTTTAGCATTTGTGGGAGCTACTTTCACCAGTCTTTTTTCCAGTGAAATGCCAGAATACATTATTCGAATTTTCTTTTTAATCCTTGGATGGACGGGCGTTCTTTCATGCTATCGAATCTGGAAACTTTATGGATTTAAAATGCTCATGCCTATTGTTTATGGGGGCTTAATTTATACATTTGGTGCAATAGTTGAACTGTTTAATGGACCAATTATTTTAAGTGGAATTATTGAAGGTCATGAGTTATTTCATTGCTTTGTTAATATTGGCGCAGCCTTCCATTGGTATTTCATATATAAAATAGCTCATGAACCCACTAAAGAGTCCCTCCTATTTCAAGTATTTGAAAACAGTGATGGGGAACTATTGGCAAAGGGTAAATTCGAACCAATAAGAATAAAATCACGAAACTTAGATACACTTAAAAAGCTAATTACTGAAGAAATAAATTATCGATTTCACCCTAAACTCAAACCACGACATATACGACTTCGATTCCTAAAAGAAGATTTGCTAAAAATAAATTAATGCGCACACCTCTTTTTTTATTTTTTTGTCTTTTTAACATATTGCTATTTAGCCAAAATGGCAAAATTGTAGCTGGTCCTTTTGCTGGACATCATACTTCAAAGGAAATAAAGATCTGGTTTTTAGTAAAAAAAGCTCAAACAGCACATTTATCATTAAGAGGTGAAAATCAAAGTATAATTGCAAATTTAAACGTTTCTGACTATCCGAGCTTTAATGGGCTACACACCATACAATACCAATTCAACAATCTTGAGCCCAACAAAACATATGAATTAGAGATATGCCTTGATGGATTTAGCTTTAAAGACCGCTCTAAATTTCACACGCTATCTGAAGACAGCATAAGGGACTTTTCTTTTCTTGTTGGCTCCTGCTTGTTTTTAGCACCTAAGATAATAGCCCCATTTTATCCTGGAAATGAAGATGGCATTATTAAATCAATGACGAAAACAGAAAGTGACTTTATGATATGGTTAGGTGACAATGTTTACTACCCTCTATCGGTACGGAAAGCAAAAACAATGCATAAAATCTATAATCAATATAGACGAAACAAGGCAATGAATGATTTTTTTAAAAGCAGACCTCACTTTGCCACATGGGATGATCACGATTATGGCAGAAACAATAGCCGGT
>CAJXBJ010000029.1 GCA_913050195.1 uncultured Saprospirales bacterium | reverse complement strand
ACAGAGGATATTCCCCCAGTAAAGACATCAATGTCGGGTAAGGACACCTTGGCATTCATGAGGGAGTTTGCAATTTCACATTTGCCAATAGTAAATAACACGCAATTTCTTGGCCTTATTTCGGAGCAGGATATTTTTGATATGAACACACCTGATTCGCCAATAGGAGATCATTCTTTATCCCTAATGAAACCAGTTGTTTTTTTAGAACAACATGTATATGACGTTATTAATTTAGTTGCTAAACTCAAGTTGAGCTTAATTCCAGTTGTAGATAATGAATATAACTATAGAGGAGTTATAACGCTGAAAAGTATTGTTGAGAATTTATCAAACCTATCTTCAATTAAAGAGGTTGGTGGGATTATAGTTTTAGAAGTTGGAATTCGAGATTATGTATTGTCGGAAATTGCGCGAATAGTAGAATCCGAAGATGCGAAAATACTTAGCGTGTCAGTTAATTCGGATGAAAGTAGAAGAAAGTTGAAAGTTACTTTAAAGTTGAATAAAACAAATATCCAACATATTATATCAAGCTTTGAGCGCTTTAACTACAAGATAGCATCGACTTTTTTAGAAGAAGAGCAAGGGGAGTCTTTTAAAGACAGGTACGATATTTTAATGAAATATCTTGATATGTAATGGGTGTTGTTGTAGGAATTTATGGAAGAGTGCTTAATGCAGAAGAACTTCAAATTGTCTCTAATTTGATATTGGCTTTAGAACAAGAGGCTATAGAATATCAACTGTATGCTCCGTTTTACACTCAAATCAAGCAACACCTAAATCTAAAGGATTCCACAAAAACATTTAGTAACTATGAAGATGTGGTATCAAGACTAACTATATTAATTAGTATTGGTGGTGATGGAACAATTTTAAGTATGCTGGCTTTAGTTCGTGATTCTGGTGTTCCTATAGCGGGTATAAATACTGGTCGTTTAGGGTTTTTATCGAATATAAATCGAGAAAGTATAAGCGATGTGGTTGCTCAAATAAATGCAAATGAATTAAAGTTAGAGCCTAAGGCCTTAATTTATTTTGAGTCAGATAAATCATTGTTTGGAGATGTTAATTATGGGTTAAATGAATTTGCCATTCATAAAAATGACACATCTAGCATGATAGTTATTCACACTTATATAGATGGAGATTATTTAAACTCTTATTGGGCAGATGGTTTGATTATTGCCACACCTACTGGTTCTACCGCATATTCTTTAAGCTGTGGAGGCCCAATTATTTATCCAGAAACAGGCTGTTTTGTTATTACACCGGTAGCTCCTCATAATTTAAATTTAAGACCTATCGTTGTTTCTGATACGTGTGAAATATCTTTTAAAGTTGAAAGTAGATCAGAACAGTTTTTGTGTACATTAGATTCTAGAAGTCGAAATATTTCATCTGATATTTCCCTTAAAGTTAAAAAAGCAAATTTTAAAATTAATATGCTTCGTTTAAAGGAAGATGACTTCAAAAATACTTTGCGGAATAAAATGATGTGGGGTTTGGATAAAAGAAATCGAACTTAAAGGCGGTGGAATTCTGCTAGAATTTCTATCTTAGCTTAGTTTATTGTATATTTCATCCAATGAAAAAGATATTTCTTTACGTCTGTTTATCACTAATAGCTTCATTGTCCGTTGCTCAATCAGCAGGCCAACTTAAGGAGGTGGGAGTGTTTTTAGGTGTAACAAATTATCTAGGAGAATTGGGCGGGAATAGTAAAATAGGTAGGCCTTTCATTACAGACTTAGAGTTAAGTATGACTCGTCCTTCCGTAGGTTTGTTTTATCGTTATAATCTTAATTCGTATATAAGTGTTAGGGGTAACTTCTTTTGGGGAGTAGCTAGTGGTAATGATAAATTGGCATATCCAAGGGCTGTCTACGCTGATGAGTGGTATCGATTTTATAGAAACTTAAGTGTTAGAACTAGCATTATGGAGTTTTCAGCTCAGTTTGAGCTAAATTTAATGAAATATGAGCCAAGGCGGAAAAGGTATCGTTTCGCACCATATTTCTTCTTAGGTATAGGGGGATTTCAATATACTCCAAAGGCAAAATATTTAGACCCGGCTACAGATTCTGAAAGATGGGTTGATTTGAGGTCATTAGGTACAGAGGGGCAAGGAACAGCAGAGTATCCGGACCGTCAAAAATATAAACCAATGGCAATGTGTTTCCCCATGGGTTTTGGGGTTAAGTATGCAATAAATCGATATTGGAATTTGGGTTTTGAATTTGGTCATCGAATAACGACAACAGACTACATTGATGATGTGAGTAAAACTTATCCAGGGGAGGCTATATTTAAAAACAATTATGATGATGAAACATCAGCATTGATGTATGCCCTTTCAAAAAGATCTCAAGAAATAGATCCTGCAAATAATTATGGTTATGTTACTGATGTAAGTCAGCAAAGAGGTGATCCTCATGATTTTGACCATTATATGTTCATGGGAGCTTTAGTGGTTATATTTAATATAACTGGCGGTAAAATTATAACACCAAAATTCTAATATATCGTCTAAACTCTACCTTTGAACAATTCTTTCTTAGATGAAATTAGGCTTTAGAATCTCTGTTACAAGTGTGCTTTGCTTTTGCTTTGTCCTGCTTTCTGCTCAAAAGACAGAATTAGGTTTGTCTATTGGTGCAAGTTCTTTTTATGGGGATATAAATTATGGCCCAGTACCAAACTATTCTTCGTACGTATTAGGAGGGCTTTATCGTAAGAGGCATAATGATTATTTGGTTTCAAAAACATTTGCATCCTTTACTTCAATTAATGGTACAGATTATAATTCAAAAACAGCTTGGCAGGCATCACGAAACCTGCATTTTTTTACCAATATCATAGAATGCTCTCAGCAGTTAGAGATAAATTACTTTGCGTATAATAAAACAAAAGAAGATATGCGCTTATCACCTTATGCCTTCTTTGGCATGGGTGTGTTACATTTCTCTCCAAAAGCAATATTTGAAGGTGTTCAATATGATTTAAGATTACTTGGTACCGAAGGTCAAAACAGTGCGAATTCTACAAATATCAACTACAATCCTATAAAAATGTTTTTTGTTTTTGGAGGTGGTGTAAAATTGAGTTTAAATAAGCATTGGAGTTTTAATTTAGAGTTAGGGTTGCGTAGAACTAATACAGATTATCTCGATGATATTGGAGGAGTTTATCCAAATGAAGATTTGGTGATGCGTTATAATCCAGATAATGGTCAAATGATTATAGATATTTCGGATCCATCCTTCAATCAGCAAATAGGAGTGGATGGAAAGCAGAGATCTAGTTCAAAGCGAAAAGATGCATATCTGCTCGGCCTTTTTCACATAACTTACACCATAAATAGGCAGAGTTGTCCAATGGTATATAATTAATATGATTAGCTAAATTATTTCTTAACTTTGCCTCCTTGCTAAATAATGAATGAATTTCAAGACATAGATTTAACACAAATTCCTCAGCACATTGCAATAATAATGGATGGTAATGGTCGTTGGGCGAAAAAGCAGATGGAAACGCGTACATTTGGCCACAATGCTGGAGTAGAAGCAGTTCGCCAAGTTGTAGAAGGTTGTGTGGAATTAGGTGTTAAACATTTAACGTTATATGCATTTTCTACAGAAAACTGGAATCGACCTCAATATGAGGTGGACGCGCTAATGACACTTTTGGTAAAGGCTCTAAGAGCAGAATTGAAGACATTTCAGAAAAATGGAGTTAAGTTAAATACAATAGGTGACTTAGGTAAGCTGCCGAATAATTGTCAGACTCAATTATTGGATACTTTTGAAGCTACAAAGGATGGTGATAGATTACAATTAAATTTAGCCCTAAGCTACAGTTCGCGTTGGGAAATTTTAAGAGCAGTTAATTCAATAGTTAAAGATATTCGTGTAAATGATTTTTCAGAAGAGGTTACAGAGTCAGTTTTTAAAACATATTTGGATACAAAGGATATACCAGATCCAGATTTATTAATTAGGACTAGTGGAGAATTTAGGATTAGCAATTTTTTATTATGGCAATTGGCTTATGCTGAACTGTATTTCACTGAAGTTTTTTGGCCAGATTTTAGCAAAAAAGAATTGGCAAAGGCTATACTAGATTTTCAAAAAAGAGAACGCCGTTTTGGTAAAACAAGTGAGCAGGTTAAATCATAATATAGCGCAGCTGATATTTATTCTCTGTATGTTGCCAGTATGGTCGCTTACTGGTCAGACAGAACATAAAAATGAAAAAGGAAATTTAAATTATAATCTTCAATGGGATTATATGAACCCTAGCACATATGTTTTGCAAAATGTTGAATTTGAAGGTGTGCAAAACTTTGATTTAGAAGTTTTAAAAATGCTAAGTGGTTTAAAGCTAGGAGATACTATAAATGTACCTGGTGATCAAATTACAAATGCCATTAAAAAGCTATGGAAGCAATCATTGTTTCAAAATATAGGTGTTAAAGTTAAAGGTGTAGAAGAAAACAGAATAAGTTTAATTATTGAATTAGAAGAGCGTCCCCGTTTATCAAAATTTAGCTTTAAAGGAATTAAGCGTGGAGATATTGATAATATCAAGGATAAGCTAGGCTTAGTGCGAGGTAAGGTTGTGACAGAAAATTTGAAAATTCAAATTAAGAATATAGTTAGGTCACATTTTATAGAAAAGGGATTTTATAATATTCAAGTAGAAATAGGAGAAGAAGTCGACAAAAGCTTAAAAAATGGTTTGTCTTTAGATATTAAAATAAAGAAAGGTCCAAGAGTTAAGATAGAGGAAATCGTTTTTGAGGGGAACTCAGCATTAAAGTTAAAGAAGCTAAAAAAGCTAATGAAGAATACTAAGGAGAAAAGATGGTATTCATTGTTTAAGTCATCTAAGTTTATTCAATCTGATTTTAATGAAGATAAATCTTCAATAATTTCTCATTACATGAATTTGGGATTCCGAGATGCTAAAATATACTCTGACACAGTTTATTTAAATAACGACTCTTTGCTTAATATTTCAATTAATATTGACGAAGGAAGAAAGTACTACTTTGGAAACATAAGTTGGAGTGGAAATGTAAAATATAAGGATTCGGTATTGTCTAGTGTGTTAGGGATTTTTAAAGGGGAAACTTTTGATCAATCAGCCTTAGAGCGCCAATTATTTGCAAACCAGAATGGCCGAGATATTAGTTCTCTTTATATGGATAATGGTTATTTGTTTTTTCAGGTAAATCCAGTTGAAAAGAAGATTTATAATGATACGATAGATATAGAAGTTGTTATTTATGAAGGCCCTCAAGCAACGGTGCAAAATGTAATTATAGAAGGAAATACAAAGACGAATGAGCATGTGATTAGAAGAGAATTAAGAACCTTGCCAGGTGATAAGTTTTCACGAGCAGATGTTATTCGTAGTCAAAGGGAGATTGCTAATCTTGGTTATTTCAATCCAGAGAATATGAATGTTACGCCAATTCCTCATCCTGAGAATGGAACCGTGGATATTGAATACAAAGTAGAAGAGAAACCTTCTGATCAAGTTGAGCTTTCTGCGGGATGGGGTCAAAATACAGTAGTAGGGACTTTGGGTGTAAGTTTCAATAATTTTTCAGTTAAGAATATCTTCCAAAAAGGAACTTGGGCTCCTTTGCCATCCGGAGATGGACAGCGTTTATCAGTAAGAGCACAATCAACTGGCCGTTGGTACAAATCTTTAAGTGCATCATTTACTGAGCCATGGCTAGGTGGCAAAAAGCCAAATTCTATGACTACTGCCATTTATACTACTTTACAGTCCTTAGGGACTGATGAGACAACCAAACAAGAAATGCTTACGACAGGAGCAGCCGTTAATTTTGGATTTAGACTTAAAGTGCCAGATGATTTCTTTATTTTTCAAACGGGTGTTGAGTTTCAGCGATTTGAGCTACAAAATTTTGCGCAATTCGGTTTTGATTTATTTACTGATGGTATTGCCAATAATTTAAATTTCCAAGCTACCCTTTCTAGAAATTCAATAGATAATCCGCTCTATCCAAGGGATGGTTCTAAGATCTCCTTTGCATTAAAGGCGACCCCGCCATATTCTTTGTTTAGCCCTGATAAAGACTACGCAAATTTAAGTCAGCAGGAAAAATTCAAGTGGGTTGAATACCATAAATGGAAATTTGATGCTGAATGGTATGCTTCTATTGTGGGAGATTTGGTATTAAAAGCAAGGGCTAGTTTTGGATTCTTAGGATTGTACAATAGTGGTATAGGTTATAGCCCTTTTGAGCGTTTTGAGGTGGGCGGTGATGGTATTTCTAATATTCAACTGTATGGTAAAGAAATAGTAGCATTAAGAGGATATGAACGAACAGATATTATGTCTTCGGATGCTGGTGCTCCGTTTTTTGATAAATTTACTTTAGAATTAAGATATCCACTTAGCTTAAACCCGATGTCAACTATTTATACTTTGGCATTTCTTGAGGGGGGTAATGTGTGGACTGATTTTTCTAAGTATGATCCATTTGATATTAAAAGGACAGCGGGTCTAGGTGTTAGAATCTTTTTGCCAATGTTTGGGGTCTTAGGATTTGATTATGGCATAGGCTTTGATAAGAATATGGTAAACACAGGTAGTATTTTCGATAAAGGAAGGTTTAGCATACTGCTTGGATTCGAACCATATTAAAAAAATGAATTATGAGAACTTTAATTGCACTTTTGATACTTTTTGGAAGTATAGAGCTTCAAGCGCAGCGTTTTGCTTATGTTGATGTGAAATATATTTTAGAAAATGTTCCTGAATATGCGGCAGCTCAGGAAAAGTTAAATGAAATTTCTAATCAATGGCAGGGCGAGGTACAAGGCAAACGCCAAGAGTTGGAAAAGCTATTTAATAATTTCAGAGATGAGCAAGTGCTATATACAGATGAAATGCGTCAAAGAAAAGAAGAAGAAATTCAAGCTAAGGAAGATGATTTAAATGAATTTAGAAAGCAAAAGTTTGGTTATAAGGGTGAGCTTTTTCAAAAAAGACAGGAACTTGTCAAGCCAATACAGGATGTGATTTATGAACATATTCAGAAGCTAGCCAAAGAAAAACGTTTTGATTTTATTTTTGATAAGTCAGCGGGCGTCCAAATGCTATATGCAAAGCCATCATTAGATAAAAGTAAAGACATACTTAAGTCTATGGGGTACTCAAGCACTAATAAATAAAAGATTTCCTAAATTGCACCCCCAAAAGGGTATTAAATAAAAAAAGATAAAAAATGAGAACATTAATCCTATTAATATTTGTTGGTTCATTGAACATGATGTTGGCTCAAAAGTTTGGCCATGTTAACTCTCTTCAATTATTGCAAGAAATGCCAGACGTAACTAATGCTGAGAAATCGTTAGAAGAACATGGGAATCAGTTAAAAATGCAAATTCAGAACATGTATATGGAGTATCAAAACAAAGTGGCAGAATATCAACGGGATGAAGCTACTATGTTGGAAAGTATTAAGGAAATGAAGCTTAATGACATTCAAAGTATACAGCAGAGGATAGCAGGGGCAGAACAAACAGCGCAGCAGGATTTGTTAAAGAAAAAAGAAGAATTATATGCGCCTATCTTGAAGAAAGTAGAGGATGCAATTAGTGCTGTAGCTAAGGAAAATTCTTTTGCTTATATATTTGACACTAGTAGCGGAAGTGTTTTGTTTGCTCAAGATTCAGATGATGTTTCCTCCTTGGTAAAGAAAAAGTTAAACATGAATTAATAAATCAAGTATTTCATCCTCAAGAAGGGTGTTTTTAATATAAGATGGAGGGCAGTAGTCCTCCATTTTTTTTGAGATACTTTTTATGTCTATATTGGATTGTTTTAGTTGGGGGAAATAATTTTTCTTTTCTAAATAGCTTGCAAGGTATTCTTGTTCCGTTTGACCAGGAGTAGGGATAAAAATAGCTTTTTTTTCAAGTTTCATTAAGTCCATAATACTGCTGAATCCAGAACGACATATAATATATTCTGATTTAGAAATAAGTTCATTTAGCCTCTTGGAGTCTAAGAAGTCCACCTGAAAAAGCCTGTTTTTAACAGCTTTTATTTTATTGTTTCCTTCGGATTTTCCTGAAACAATAATGGATTTAAGACCTTGTTCTAACAATGCACTTTTAACCTTTTTTTCAAAGATGCTTCTTTGAGGTTCTGGACCTGAAATAATGGCTAAGTATTTATACTCAACTTCAATCTCTTTAATTTTATTAAATCTAGATAATGGTCCGATGTAAACTACATTTTCACATACATCCTTTTTTTTAGATAGATCACCAGCGATGCTATGTTTGCCTTTGTTGTCAGGTATCCAAAGTTTATCATAGTGTTTAATGAAGTATTGATTTAGCTTGTACAAGGGATACTCCATATATTTCATAAACCAAGGACATTTTGTAATAATTTGATGAGTAATATAGATACAGTAGGCGTTTTTGTTCCATAACCCAAAGCGATTATCGGATATTACTATATCAATGTTGTGTTTTTCAACAATCTTATTTAATGCTTTATTCTCTTTGTATATTCGATACAAAATCTTAGGAATTTGAAATAGCATATATACTTCCATCCAATTTTTACTTGGGTATTTGATATCATATCCTGTAAAATCAATGAAATTTGCATTTGGAAACTCCTTTGAAAGTAGAGCCTTTGCTCTTCCACTTGCGGCAATAATAACATTACAACCTTTATCCTTAAACGAGCGTACAATTGGTATGCATCTTGTTGCATGACCAAGACCCCAATCTAAAGGGCATATTAATATATTTTTTTTATATTTATTCAAGCTTTTAAACTAAGAGCATTCAAAATTAAGAGAAATGAAAAAGAAAGTTTTAGTATTTGCATTGTTTTGTATAGGTCTAGGTCTATATTCTTGTGGTGGAAGTAAAAAAGGGACAAAATGTACAGATTGTCCGACATGGGGTAGTATAGAAACAGTAGTAGATGATAAAGTATAGCTTTTACATTTTTATATTTATTTTATGCTTAATGTTTTCATCCTGTTGTAGTCAAAGACAGTCTGGTATTAGTAATGAAACACAGAATAATAATTGTGATAAAACAATTGCAATAGTCCGAGATTATAGAGATTTAGATGGGTGTAAGTATTTGTTGGAGCTAAAAGATGGAAGATTTTTAAATCCAACAAATTTAGATTCGAATTTGCGAAAAGATGGCACTAAGATTTGTATTGATTTTATCCTTCAACGCATTCCAAGTGTATGTATGAAAGGCGAAGTAGTTGAATTAAAGAGTATAAGCGTTCTTTAGTTTAAGTATTTGGCCGTTATAGATTGCTTGCAATTTTTTATTTCACGCAAAGGTCCTTCAAAAATTAGCTGTCCGCCTAGTTTTCCGCCATCCGGCCCTAGGTCAATTATCCAATCACATAGCTTTATTAATTGAGTGTTATGTTCAACTAACAATATACTGTGTCCGTGATTAATAAGGAGTTTAAAAGTGTCATAGAGCTTTGAGATATCATGCGTGTGTAAGCCTGTAGTTGGTTCATCAAAAATAAATAGACAGGGTTGAGAATTATTAATATTTGTCAAGAATGAAGCTAGTTTCACTCTTTGGGCTTCACCACCACTCAAGGTGCTTGAGGCCTGTCCTAATCTAATATAGCCTAATCCTACCTTTTGAAGTGGGGCAAGTTTTTTAATTATATCTTGATTTTCAGCGAATAATATTAAGGCATCATCTACAGTTAGTTGAAGTATGTCATATATATTGTTCCCTTTGTATTCAATTTCTAAAACTTGAGATTTAAAACGTTTGCCTTTGCAATCTTCACATCGTAAAGATACATCAGGCAAAAACTGCATTTCAATAGTTATATTTCCATCACCTTTACAACTTGGGCATCGGCCTCCTTCGCTATTAAATGAAAAATGTCCTGGACCTAATCCAAATAGTTTTGATTGGGCCTGATTAGCCATTAGCTTTCTGATGCTGTCATAGGCCTTTATATAAGTCATTGGGTTAGATCTTGAGGACTTTCCAATAGGATTTTGATTTATAAATTCTACGCGCTCAAAACTGTTTTTTGGGAAATTAATATGTTTGCAGTTATTGCTGAGTGTCGTATTTTGATTAACTAGTCGATCTAAGTTTTGATATATGATTTTGTTAACTAATGTTGTTTTACCTGAGCCACTAACGCCTGTAACAGCCACAATGCAATTTAATGGAATCTTTAAATCTAAATTATTTAGATTGTGTTGATTGGCACCAACTATTTTTATGAATGCTTTTGGATCAATGGTTTTATTTAATTTAGGTAATAATCTTTTTCCTGAAATATAATCGGCAGTAATACTTGATGAGCATGAATTTAGTTTGCTGCTAGGGCCAGAATACATTACTTCTCCACCCAATTCTCCAGCCATTGGTCCCATGTCGACAATCCAATCCGATGCGCGTATAATATCTTCGTCATGTTCAACAAGAATTACTGTGTTTTGCTTTGAGCACAAGTTCTTTAAAACACTAATTAATGCATGGGTGTCTCTTGGATGTAAGCCTATTGAGGGTTCATCAAGTATATATAAAGCTTCAACAAGTGGACTGCTCAGGAATTTTGCCAAATTAATTCGTTGCGTTTCACCACCAGATAATGTTCGGCTATCACGGCTCATATTCAAATATCCAAGTCCTAAGGTATTTAGCGTTTTTAGCCGCTCATTTATTGCCGATATTATTTTTTTCCCAATTAGACTTTCATTACCATCATATTTTATCTTATTAAAATAACTCTCAAGCGTGACAAGATCCATTTTTAGAAGCTCAGGAAGACTTTTGTTGTCAATCTTTACATATTGGGTTTCTTTTCGAAGCCTTGTTCCATGACATTCGTTACAAATCGTACGTCCCCTATATCTAGAAAGGAGTACCCTGTATTGGATTTTATAGCTCTTTTCTTCAAGTTTTTTAAAAAAAGAATTAATCCCCTTAATTGATTTGTCACCATTCCAAAGCAAGTCTTTCTCTTTTTGTGTGAGTTCATTGTAGCTTCTAAAAATGGGAAAATCTAAATGTTGAGCTTTGCTAATAAAGTTCTGCTTCCATTTGCGCATTTTTTCTCCTCTCCAACAAGCAACGGCATTGTCGTAAAGGCTAAGGTTTTCATCAGGAATAACTAGCTTGGGGTCTATGCCCAAAACACTTCCATAACCTTCACAGTTTTGACAAGCACCATAAGGGCTACTAAAGCTAAATAGATATTGGTTGGGTTTTTCAAACGTTATTCCATCTAATTCAAAGCTATTTGAAAACGCTTTATAGTTGTCGGTTTTCTTTATAATTAATTCACCATCTCCCTCTAAAAAACCTTGTTTTATATTACTGCTTAATCCAGTGTTTTTAGCATGGGGCTTAAATCGTTGGATTAATAAATATATTTGTTCTGAGATTTTTTGAGGAGAGTCAAGTAAAGACTCAATTTTTATAACATTTTCATCATAATAAAGGCGTGTATATCCTTTTGACAATAAAACTGAAAGTGTGTCTTTGTTTATTGGATACTTAATAGGAGCTAATAAAAGAATTGGATCATTATCTTTTATTCCTTCTATAAAACTTAATACATCATAAACGTTATCCTCTCTAACTTCTTCACCTGAAATAGGAGAGTATGTTTTGCCTAGTTTAGCATATAAGATTTTTAAATAGTCATATACACCGGACAAAGTAGCAACTGTTGATCTAGAACTATTTGTGTTTGTTTTTTGCTCTAGGGCTATGGCCGGGCAAATATTTTCAATCGAATCAACCTTTGGTTTTTTAAGTTGTGCTATAAATTGTCTTGAATAAGCAGATAAGCTTTCTGCATATCTTCTTTGACCTTCAGCGTATAAGGTACTAAGACATAAAGAAGACTTTCCTGAACCAGAAACACCAGAAACAACTGAAAGAGTATACTTTGGTATCGTGACATTAACATTCTTTAGGTTATGCTCTTTCGCGCCACAAATAACAATATTTTTATTTTTTATTAACAAAACTGAAACCTTTACTGATTTCTTTACGTAACTATAGTAGTAGAATAATCTGCAAGAGTAATAAAATTTTGTTACTTTTAGCATTCAATCGTTAACCAAAATAGGATTCTATAGAATAGACATTTACGCGTTTTAATTGTTTTTTACTTTAAAAGTTTATGCGTTATGTCTACACAAATGTTAACTGATGATAGGATTCTAAGCCTACATTTTAATGGAGAAAAAGGAGCGATTGATCATCTTTTCAGTCGTTATCACAAAAAGTTACTTACATCAATCTATTTTATGTTAAGGTGTGAGGCATCTGCTAAGGATGTTTTACAAGAGACCTATATTAAAGCTCTAAGAACTATAAATTCTGGGAGATATAAAGATGATGGGCGTTTCTATCAATGGATTGCAAGAATTGCACACAACCATTGTATCGATCAGATTCGAAAGAAAAAAAGAAGACCTCAAAAGATTAGAGATGACAAAGATATTGTAATTAGACATTTACAGGATAATGTTTTAAATCATGAAGATCAGTGGATTTTAGATGAAAAATGTTATCAGGTTAGAAGGTTGATAGATGCTTTGCCTGAAAATCAAAAAGAGGTTGTTATAATGCGTCATTATATGGAATTAAGTTTTAAAGAGATTGCTGATATGACAGAGGTTAGTATAAATACAGCTTTGGGCCGTATGCGTTATGCCTTAAAAAATTTAAAAAAGATGATTGAGGAAAATAAAATTCAAATTGAATAAGTAATAAACTGCATAGTGTCGACGTTATAGGAAAAAATAACGCATATGAATAAAACTTCGACACCTTTACTTTTAATTCAATATTTATATAAAGAACTTGATCATATGACTGCAGAGTTGTTAGAATGTCAGTTAGAGATTGATAAAGATTTGAAAAAAGAAAAAGAAGACTTTGAAAGAGTCATGCGCTTCTTGAATATGAATTAAATGGAATTATTGATTTAAGCCCCCATCGGGGGCTTTTTTGTATATGGATAATTCCCGTTGAGCCTTTTTGTGACTTTGATATTTAGATAAGCCTTGGCAGTTAAGTAAGTTTGTAAAAAGAAAACAGTCCTTATGACCAAGAAAGAAAAGGTTGATTTTATTATTAAGACACTTGAAGACCTTTATCCTAATGTACCCATACCTCTAGCGCATAAAGATTCATATACATTACTAATAGCAGTTTTATTGTCTGCGCAATGTACAGATGAAAGAGTAAATAAAATAACGCCTATTCTTTTTGAAAAAGCAGATAATCCATATGATATGATAAAGCTATCAATTTCTGAGATTGAAAGTATTATAAGGCCTTGTGGCTTGTCACCTATGAAAAGCAAGGGTATATCTGGGTTATCTAATATAATAATTAAAAAACATAATGGTAATGTTCCTGATAATTTTGACGATTTAGAAAAATTGCCTTCTGTTGGTCATAAAACAGCGAGTGTTGTAATGTCACAGGCCTTTGGATTTCCTGCATTTCCAGTAGATACTCATATCCATAGGCTTATGTATCGATGGGGTTTAAGCAGCGGTAAAAATGTTGTTGTTACAGAAAAAGATGCTAAAAGATTATTTCCTAAAAGCTTATGGAATAAGCTTCATCTTCAGATTATATATTATGGCCGTGAAAGATCTCCAGCTAGGGGTTGGGATTTAAATAAAGATATAATAACAAAAAGAGTAGGAAGAAAATCAATCACTAAAAAACTGTGATTAAACATGGCTTTTTAACTTAAAATCACAATTAAAAGTCTTATTTAATATTATTAAATTAAAAGCTCTGAATAGCGCAAAAATATCATTAATTTAGAGTCTGATTATTTAATATAAATATACCTATATGAAACCAAATGAAGATAAGTTAAAAGCACTTAAATTAACCGTAGACCGCTTAGAAAAAGTATATGGCAAAGGCATAGTTATGAAGTTAGGTGACTCTAAGGTTATAAGTACTGAGGCAGTGTCTACCGGATCATTAGGTTTGGATTTTGCTTTAGGTATTGGTGGGTTTCCAAAAGGTCGAATTATTGAGATTTATGGTCCAGAGTCATCAGGTAAAACTACTCTTGCAATACATGCTATTGCTGAAGTTCAGAAAAAGGGGGGGATAGCCGCTTTTATTGATGCGGAACATGCTTTTGATAAACATTATGCAGAAAACTTAGGAGTTGATGTAGACAATCTTCTAATATCGCAGCCTGATAATGGTGAACAAGCTTTGGAAATAGCAGATAATTTAATTCGTTCAGGAGCAATTGATGTACTTGTAATTGATTCAGTAGCAGCTTTAGTGCCGCGAAGTGAGATAGAGGGTGATATGGGAGATAGTAAAATGGGTTTACAGGCCCGTTTAATGTCTCAGGCCCTGCGAAAGCTAACAGGTACTATTAATAAGTCAGGATGTACTTGTGTATTTATCAACCAATTAAGAGAAAAGATTGGTGTTATGTTTGGTAATCCAGAAACGACAACAGGGGGTAATGCATTAAAGTTTTATGCATCTGTACGTTTAGATATACGTCGTATTGGACAAATTAAAGATAAAGACCAGATTATAGGTAATCGTACAAGAGTAAAGGTGGTTAAAAATAAAATTGCACCACCTTTTAGAACAGTTGAGTTTGATATTATGTATGGAGAGGGTATTTCTAGGGTTGGAGAAATCTTGGATTTAGGTGTTGCCTACGATATTGTTCAGAAGAGTGGTAGCTGGTATAGCTTTAATGGTGACAAGCTAGGTCAGGGAAGAGATGCAGTCAAGCAACTTTTCATGGATAATCCGGAATTGTCAGAAACAATAGAAGACAAAATACGAGCTGTTGTCTTGGGAGAAGAATTGGCAGAAGAAGTTAAAGCCTAAGCAAAAGCGGAATTAAACAAAAGCCACATGTTATATGTGGCTTTTTTTATAATATGGGATTTATATATATTTTTTTTGGAGCAGTTTTACTGTTGTATATAATTCTACTTTTATATTTATTGAGATCTGAGGCTATTTTAACAATAAATAGTGGACCAATTAAGGAATATGATGTTAAGTTAAGTTTGATAGCAGTTTTTAGAAATGAAGCATTCAATCTACCAAACTTCTTAAATTCCATTGAAGCTCAAAATTATAACCCTAATTTATTTGAAGTCCTTTTGATTAATGATCACTCTGAAGATGATAGTGTCATTATTATTGAACGTTTCATAGCTAGAACTAATCTAAATATTAGACTAATACATCTAAACAAGTTAAGCAAAGGTAAAAAAGCGGGTATTCAGTTTGCTTTAGAGTCATCCAAATATGACTGGGTATTATGTACAGATGCAGATTGTATCCTGCCTAAAAACTTTATAAAAGCTCATGCAAACTGTAAATTTAATTCGAATCCATTAATGGTTATTGGACCAGTACAGTTAATAGGTCCTAAGAGTTTTTTAAGTCAGTTTCAAAAGCTAGACTTTATGGGTATGCAGGCATTTACTGCTTATAGCGCAGGAATGAAGCAACCATTGTTGTGTAATGGAGCAAATTTGGCTTATGATAAAAAGATTTTTAAGGAATTAAACCCTTATAGTGCGTCTTATGCTTCTGGGGATGATATGTTTTTGATGAATGCTGTCGCTGAAAAATATCCATCTAGAATACATTATTTAAACCATCAAGAAGCTATAGTAAAAACAAATGTAAGTCCTGATTGGAAGTCATTTGTGCAACAAAGGTTGCGTTGGGGGGGTAAGTTAAGAGGCTTAAGGAACTTTACATTGATTCTCGTAATGTCCATAGTTTTTTTAATGCATTTAAACCTGCTGCTGGTGCTTTTATTAAGCGGTATAGAAAGAGTATATTTTTATTTATTCTTGGTCGGTTTTCTAATTAAGGTATTTATGGATAAACGTTTCATGCTCGGAGCCTTTAACTTTTTTAGAGAAAGTCATTTGTTATCTTTATTTTTGGTGGCACAATTCTTTCAGATTTTTTACATGGGAATATTGGGGGTATTATCAAATATCCTTCCGTATACATGGAAAGGAAGAAAGATTCGAGATTAATAGAGTTATATATGTCAACGGAAATAAAAAGCACGAAATACTCTAATTCACCCTTTGCGCAAGCTTGGGTTAGATTGAAGCGCAATTTTATAGCAATGCTTGGTCTATATTTTATGCTTTTTTTAGTTTTTCTTGCTATTGGCGGATATTTAATTATTCCAGATTCTACGCCAAATGCGGATAATCAAATTCTTGAGCTACAAGGGAAAAATATTGGCTTTAATTGTGATGTCCTAAAGGTTCGTCATAATAGTCAATATAAGGAGGGAGAGTTTCTTGGGATGGCATGGCTATCCAAAATGTTTTTTGGAGAAAATGAGCCCTATACCTTTAGACCTATATTAGGTCACCGTTTTGAGGGTCGTTTTATTTTAATTAAGCCCTATAATGATTTTGGGGACTCTTATGAGTTGAAGTTAGATTTAACAGATGTGGTTTTTGCTAAATCTATCCATCAGCCAGCTGTAGTGCAAGAAGGAGACAGTGTTAGCTTTCATGCTTTAAATGGTGATATAATGACTGTTAAAATTGATGATTTGATTAAAAAAGTCAAAGAAGAAAACCTTACAAGACACTATTATGTTTTAGGATCAGACACCTTAGGTAGAGATATTTATAGTCGGCTCATCTTAGGTGTAAGGGTCAGCCTAGCCATAGGTTTTATTACGGTTATTATTTCACTTTTTGTTGGGGTTGTTATAGGAGCATTGGCTGGTTATTTTGGTGGTTGGGTTGATGATGTTATAATGTGGCTAATTAATGTAGTTTGGTCAATTCCAACATTGCTTTTGGTATTTGCTTTAATTTTAGCCTTGGATCGGGGTTTTTGGCAAATATTTATTGCGGTGGGTATTACAATGTGGGTTGAAGTTGCAAGAATAATTCGTGGGCAGGTAATATCTGTTAAAGAGCAAGAGTTTATTGAGGCAAGTAGAGCGCTTGGCTTTAGGCATGTGCGGATTATTTTTAGGCATATATTGCCTAATATCATTGGCCCAATTATAGTAATTGCAGCAGCTAATTTTGCAGCAGCCATTTTGATTGAGGCTGGCTTGAGTTATTTAGGTATTGGTGTGCAGCCTCCTGCACCAACATGGGGGGGTATGATACGTGATCACTATGGTTTTTTAATTACAGAAAAGCCGTTTTTAGCGCTTA
>CAJXBJ010000028.1 GCA_913050195.1 uncultured Saprospirales bacterium | reverse complement strand
ATTAATCAAAATGCATCAAGACCTTCTCAGGGAGCAAAAGACGAAATAGAAAAAGCATTAAAAACTATATAAACATATTTAAGTATCATGGCTTAATGCTTTTTTATGCTATGATTTTAGTATTAATACTAAATGGATTAATATGGACTTCGGGTCTAAAGTTTATCCATCTATTTTTTTTATTTATTTTATCATTTGGACTTTTTTATTATCTATTCTTTAGATTAAGAGCCTTAGTTAAGTACAAACAGTTTATACAGAAATTAGAATTGTATACACAAAAAAATAGATGGATTAATATTATATCTGGTGTTATACTTCTATTTATTTTTATGCACTTTATAGAACTATCTGGATCACCTCTTATAAAGGCGTTTAAAAGTTTGGACTATTATGGTATTGTAGATTTAAGAAAGTCAATTACAAGAGATCATGCTTTCTATTGGAATTATGGTTTAAATTTTTCCTTAAAAGCGATTATACCCTTTTTAATATTATATTTTCATATTAAGGGCCCAAGATGGTTTTTTTATTTTTTTGTTGCTTTAAGTTCTTTTTATGCATTATCACTTTTACAGAAGAGTTTTATAGTTACAATATTTTTGCCGCTTATTGTTTATACCGTGTATGAGCAAAAATGGAAAATATTATTGATTAGTGTGTTAATAATTTTTTCAGGTATAGTAAATATTTATTTCGCGACCAATCCTGTTTTACGTGGAGGAAAACCAGCAAAATCAATTGTAGTTGCTGAAAAAAAAGGAGAAAGAAGTAAATATAGAATTGTTGTTATAGGCAAAGCTATTACAAAAAGGTTAGCCATTATTCCTGGTGAAATGGTTTCTGAATGGTTTGAAAATATTCCTTCAAAAAAACCATTTTTATTTGGACAAGGTTATAGATTTATAGCACCTTTTTTGGGCAAAGAATACGTTAGTTATTCTTTGGAGCTTTATCCAATAATGAAACCAAAATATGCAGAAAAAGGAATTAAGGGAAGTGTTAATGCCGCTAGTTTTATGTATGAATATGCAAACTTTGGATGGTTAGGTTTAATTCTTTCAGGCTTTTTACTAGCATTGATTTTTAATTTTGTGGAACTTATATTTTTTCAGCATACTCTTTTAAAAATATGCTTAAATATTTTTCCGATGCTTATGTTATCATCCACATCCTTATTTACTTTGTTATTAACGGGAGGATGGATTATAAATATACTTTTGTTTGTATGTTTTAGTGGCTCTTTTATAAAAGATAAATCCATTGGCTAAAAAAGTATGTCACATAAGCACAGTTCATCAAGCTAAGGATATAAGAATATTTTTAAAAGAGGCGTGCTTTCTGGCTGAGGAAAAGTATAAAGTTTATTACATTAACACGGTAGGTGAAGAGGGTATAAGGGGAAAGGTAGAGTTAATAAGTGCATGTAAGCGCTCTAGAGGCAGATTAGGAAGGATGACAAGAGATGTATGGTCAGCATATATCTGTGCTTTAGGCTTGAAGGCTGATTTATATCATATTCATGATCCAGAGCTATTAACAGCAGGCTATTTATTGCGTTTAAGAGGTAAAAAGGTTATTTATGATATCCACGAAGATTTACCTAGACAAATATTTGGTAAACCTTATTTAAGACCTTATTTGCGAGCGTCCATTTCTTTTTTTATAGAGCGTTTAGAAAACTTTTTTGCTAGTCGTATGTCAGCATTAGTATGTGCAACACCATCAATAGAGTCTCGTTTTAAAGCCATCAATAAAAAGACTATTTGTGTACAAAACTTTCCAATATTAGGCGAATTAGATCGTAAAATAGATTGGAGTAAAAAAAGAAAAGAAGTTTGTTACGTTGGAGGTATAACTGAAATACGAGGAATTAAAGAAGTTATACAGGCATTTACACTATTAACTAATAAAATACGATTAAAGTTAATTGGTAATTTTGATTCCATGGATTTGAAAGCTCGATGTAAGTCTATGAAGGCATGGAAATTTGTTGATGAGATGGGCTTTTTAAATAGGCAAGAAGTGGCAAAGGTGTTTGAAACAACTTGTGCAGGTTTAGTGACATTTAAGGCATTACCTAATCATATAAATGCTCAACCAAACAAAATGTTTGAATACATGTCAGCAGGATTACCTGTAATTGCATCAAACTTTCCTGCGTGGAAAAGTATAGTTGAGGGGCATTCTTGTGGTATATGTGTTAATCCTGATGACCCCGAAGCTATATCAAGGGCTGTTGAATATATTGTTTATCATCCAAAAGAGGCTGAAGAAATGGGAAGGAGGGGACAATATGCTGTTCAAAATTATTATAATTGGCAGTCTGAATTTCAAAAATTAAAAGCGCTTTATAAGAAATTGTTATGAAAAAAATATTGAGTGTTTTAGGTGCTAGACCTCAGTTTGTCAAAGCAGCAGCAGTAAGTCGTGTTATAAAAAACACCAAGGGATTGGAAGAATGTATTGTACATACTGGACAACATTTTGATGCTAACATGTCTGATATATTTTTTGAAGAAATGGATATACCTAAGCCAAACTATAATTTAAACATTAATAGTTTAGGCCATGGGGCGATGACTGGTAGAATGTTAGAAGGGATTGAAAAAATACTTCAAAAAGAAAAGCCAGATGTAGTAATGATATATGGTGATACAAACTCGACTATAGCTGGAGCATTAGCTGCGAAAAAGCTTCATATTAAAGTAGCGCATGTAGAGGCAGGGCTAAGAAGCTATAATATTAAAATGCCAGAAGAAGTAAATAGAATATTAACAGATAGAATTTCTGATATTTTATTCTGTCCTACAGAAACGGCTTGCTCAAACTTAGAAAAGGAAGGGTTTGATAATTTTAACATTAAAATAGTACAGAATGGGGATGTAATGCAGGATGCAGCAATGTATTATGCGAAATACTCAGCTTCTAAATCCAATATAATTAAAACCTTAGGAGTAAAAAGTTATATTCTTGGTACGATTCATAGAGCTGAAAATACAGATGATCCACAGCGGATGAAGAGTATTGTAAATGCCCTTAATGTAATAAGTGAAAAAATAGAGATAGTACTTCCTTTACACCCAAGAACAAAAAAAATATTGGCAAAACTTAATTTAGATCTAAATGTCAAAATAATAGAACCTGTTGGTTATTTTGACATGATAGAGCTTATTAAAAACTCTAGTTTGGTAATAACTGATAGTGGAGGTCTTCAAAAGGAAGCATTTTTCTTTAAAAAGCATTGTGTTACCTTAAGAGATGAGACAGAATGGGTCGAGTTAATTGAAAATGGCTACAATATATTAGCGGGTAGTAATGAGGATTTGATTCAGACGAATATTGAGAAAATGCTTAAAAAACAATCTGATTTTGATCAAAATCTATATGGTAGAGGTAAGGCAAGTCAGCTTATTGCAGAAGAACTATTGAAACTATAATAGTGAGAATACTTTTTCTAACGCAATATTTTCCTCCTGAAGTAGGGGCTCCGCAAAATCGTTTATTTGAGCTTGCTCTTAGGTTGCAAAAACAAAATATTAAAGTAGATGTATTAACGGCTATGCCTAATTATCCGAGCATGGAAGTCCATGATGCGTATAAAGGAAAAACTTTTACGGAAGAAAAAATGGAGGGTTTATCTGTTTATAGATCATGGATATATGTCTCTAAGTCTAGGGGCATATTCATGCGACTGCTAAATTATTTTTCTTTTGTTTTTTCAGCTTTCTGGTGCGGGATTTTTAAGACGGGAAGATATGATCTTGTACTTTGTGAATCCCCTCCCCTATTTTTAGGAATCACGGCATATTTCTTATGTCTAATTAAAGGCGCTAAAATGATATTTAATGTCTCTGACCTATGGCCAGAAAGCGCAGAAAAGCTAGGTTTGGTTAGGAACCCTGTATTTTTAAAAATGGCATATTGGTTAGAAGGTTTTTTATATAGTAAATCATCCTTAGTGTGCGGTCAAACACAGGGAATTGTTAATGATATTATAAATAGATTTCCTAATGTAGATACACATTGGCTTAAAAATGGGGTAGATTGTACTTTATTTAATCCTAATAACATAAAAACCAAATGGCGTTTATCTAACGGATATACTTATGAGGATGTGCTTTTTGCATATGCAGGAATTTTGGGTCATGCTCAAGGCTTGGAAATCATATTGGAAGCGGCACAATCCTTTAAAGATAGAGAAGGTGTTTATTTTTTGTTTTTTGGAAGTGGACCAGAAGAAGAGAAACTTAAGAGGTTGAAGCTTGATAGGGATTTATCAAATGTCCATTTTTATCCAGTACAGAAAAAAGAAAATATGCCATTAATTATTAAGGATATAGATGTTAGTATAATTCCATTGAAAAAGTTAGATCTATTTTTAGGAGCGATTCCTTCAAAAATATTTGAGAACCTTGCTATGGAAAAGGCGGTACTTCTAGGTGTTGATGGAGAAGCAAAGAATTTATTTGTAGAAGAGGGTAAATGTGCACGGTATTTTGAGCCAGAAAATGTTGATCAATTAATATCAGGAATAAAATATTTTATTGATAACCCTAATCAGATTTCAGTAATAGGTAAAAAGGGTCGACTATATGTTCAAACTGTTTTTGAGAGAGATGCCATCGCAACCGGTCTTGTTAAAGCTTTAAAAGCTCTCTAGAAAACCCTATATCAAGTAAAGGAGCAATTACTTATCTTTACATCATGATACCATTTTCGCCGCCAAAGGTTGATCAAAGAGTTATAGATGAGGTAATCGATGCTTTGAATTCTGGTTGGATAACGACTGGGCCAAAAACAAAGATTTTGGAATCAAAGGTTGCAGATTACGTCAATTCTCCTGCCGTACTTTGTGTAAACTCTTGTACCTCGGGTTTGTTTCTCATGCTAAAGTGGTTTGGAATACAAGAAGGAGATGAAGTTATTGTACCCGCCTATACATATGCTGCTAGTGCAAATATAATATTACACTGTGGGGCAAAGCCGGTAATGGTTGATGTTAAGGAGGATTTTACAATAGATCCCAATGAAGTAGCTCAAAGAATAAGTTCTAAAACGAAAGCGATTATAGCTGTTGATTTAGGAGGATTGCCGTGTGATTATGACGCATTGATTAATATAGTGTGTTCAGATAAATATGTAAAGTATTTTGAGCCTAATAATGAGAATCAGGCAAAGCTGGCTAGACCACTTATAATAACTGATGCAGCTCACTCTATAGGTGCCACATTTGCCAATAAGAAAGTGGGCTCAATTACTGATGTTGCTGTTTTTAGCTTTCATGCAGTTAAAAATTTAACTACGGCTGAAGGTGGTGCTATTTGTTTAAATTTACCCAAATGCTTTGATAATAAATCTATTTACAATACACTAAGAATAAAATCGTTACATGGCCAAACAAAAGATGCACTTGCTAAAACAAAGGCAGGAGCATGGGAGTATGACATTCTTGAACCAGGCTTTAAGTATAATATGCCAGATGTATTAGCTGCGATAGGCTTAGCGGAAATAGATCGTTATGAAGAAACTCTTAAAAAGCGAAAAGCTATTTATGATGCCTATTCGTCCTTATTTAAGAATTATAGCTGGGCATTAACACCAATTTATGAAGATGATAAACGTCAGTCTTCTTATCATTTGTATTTATTGCGAATTAAAGGGTTTAGTGAGAAACAGCGTAATTTATTAATTGAAAATATGGCGGAAAGAGGCATGGCAACTAATGTTCATTATAAACCTTTGCCATTATTGAGTCTGTATAAATCAATGGGATATAAAATAGAAGATTATCCTAGATCATATAGTTTGTATAAAAATGAAATAAGTCTCCCAGTATATTTCAATCTTAGTTTAGAAAATGTTCAGGAATTGGGTCAGGCATTAATTGAAGAAGTAGAGAGCTTATTATGATTAAAAGGATTTTTGATCTAATTAGTTCCTCAATAGTATTAGTGTTGCTTACACCTCTTTTATTTTTAATCAGCCTTCTTATCATTTTAGATTCAAAAGGAGGTCCTTTTTATATACAAGTCCGCATAGGTCAAAATGGCATTCCATTTGGATTGTATAAATTTAGGTCAATGCGTATTGACACTGAAGGCTTAAAAATAACTGTAGGAAAAGATCCAAGAATAACCAAAATAGGAAGTATTATTAGAAAATATAAATTGGATGAGCTCCCGCAGTTAATTAATATAATTAAAGGAGAAATGAGTGTTGTTGGCCCAAGACCAGAAACACCTAATTATGTAGAACTGTATTCAGAAGAGCAAAAAAAAGTACTGAAGGTTAAACCAGGACTAACGGATTATGCAAGCTTGTATTACATTGATGAAAGTAGAATATTAAGTGAGCGGGATAATCCAGAAAAAGCTTACATAGAGGAAGTTATGCCAGCTAAATTAATGCTGAATCAAAAATATATTCAGGACGCTTCATTTTGGATAGATATGAAGATAATTTTTATAACGCTTTTTAAGATTTTACGTTAGCGCAACAGAGTAATATTTCCTTTAAAGACCTTTTTTGTTTGATTTTGATATTCTGCAAAAACAAAATAGGTAAATACATCAGTATTTAATGCGTTGTTTTTTAAAGAATTACCGTTCCAACTTTGTTTCGGGTCAGTGGTTTCAAATACTTTTTTGCCCCACCTATTGTAAATTAAAAGTCGATAATTAAGTAAGCCAAATATTCTTGGTTTTAAATAATCATTAACACCATCGTTATTGGGTGAAAATGCTGAAGGAATAAATACACCAGAGTCAAATATAATATCTACATAAATAGAATCATGGCTCAAACAATTATTGCTATCCCTCATCGAAAGTTTGTACAATGTCGGAGCGTGCGGGTTTGCAAATGGATACTGACAGTCTGAGCAATCAAGGCTATTACTTGGCGTCCAATTATAATTGGACCCAAGAAAACTGTTAATTTGAAAACCTGAACCATAGAATATGCTTGTGTCTTGGTTGTAAATTATTGGACTTGCCGGAGAAACCCAATAAATATGAACAGTATCTTTAACAAAACAATCAAAACCTTTACCGCTAACAATATAATCTAGAGAATCAGCCAAAGGGTAAAAGGAAACACTGTCTTTTACATTTCGATTCCAGTAAAATGAGTCAATATTTATATGAACCGCAGAAAGAAAAGCGCTATCATTTGTGCATAAAGAAAAGTCTAGACCAGCATCAAGGCTGGGCATTATAGATGTATCGCTATAATTGTATGCATCATTTTGAAAGTGGTTGACATTTTGTGAGCTTGTAACACCAAATGACTGACTTGCACCTGTAACAAGATTAAAAGGGGCATTGCCAACTGATATGTTAACCTCATCAAATTTGCATCTAGGGAATAGGCTAGTGTCTGTTTTGACAATAATGATATCGTCTAAACCATTTTGGCTGTACGAGTTTGAGCTTGACTGAAGTATAAAGGTTCCTTTTAAATCACTGCTAACGGATTCAACAATATCGTCTCCAACGCCACCATAGTGAATACTCTTAATTACATTACCGTTATTATTTACATGAATAATTAAGTTATCTTTTCCTTGGGCATTAAAACTTTCAGTAGATCCTCCTAATATAATACCTCCAATTCCATCAAGACAAGCACTTTTAAGTATATCTTCTTCTGTGCCACCGTATACTTTAGACCAAATTAAATTTAAATTGACATCTAATTTAATAAGACAAAAATCATAGTCTCCTGCACCAAAGCTATTTGAGTATCCAGCTAAAAAGATGGTTGAATCATTATTGATAAATACATTGTAGGCTCTTTCTTCTCCCAATGCCTCAAATGTTAAAAAGTGGTGAATGCTATCAGAAGTATCAGCATAAAGCAAACTTATGTTGTCCCCTGTTGTAAGACTTTCAGTAAGACCACAAACTAAGTAGCTTGCGCTGTCTATAGCTAATACATCAAAGGCTTCATCATCTCCATTAATTTTCCCTACCACATAACTGTTAATGACTTGCCCATAAGGGTCAATTCTGTTTATTTCCCAATCGTATCTCACAGGGTTGTAAAACATATGATGTCTACCTATTTGGATGATTTCACCACTAGAAAGTATGGCAGCAGCGAGGCTTGCATTGTAGTAGTATTGATAGCCATCAATAACAGTGGTAAAAAGCTCATTTCCATTTTCATCAATACTGCTTAATATTGCATCACCTCCCATTGATAGATATGACCAAGTTCTTCCACTTAATATTAGATTACCCTGTAAATTAGTGTCTATGTCGTGATACAAGTCTTGTTTTGGACCATTAAAAGTCTTTGACCATAATTTATTTCCATATTTATCTAATCGGCTAATATAGCTTACCCAGTCTGTGCCTTCTTGAGCATAACTACAAATAATAATATCCTTGTTGGGCATAATTATAGCGCCTTGAGGGATATCTTTACCACCAAAATCTATTTTTTTATAAAACCCTTGTGAATAAATTCTAGATTGAAAGAGGACAGTTATGATTACTACAAAAGCTAGCCAGCGCATACTTTAAAATCTAGGACAAGGAACAGCATGTAATAACCTTTGAGCAAAAGTTGGTATCTCCCACTTTAGAGATAGTTCTAATCCTCCTCTATAGGAAGAAGCAGCACTAAGGGGGGAGGTGTTTATATCGTAGCTAATGCCAAATTTCCATGCTTCTATTTCTAAAGCAGCGTAAGGAATAAAAGCATCTTTAGATCTGTACCAGGCACCAAAAGAGGCTAAAAAAGTTTTTTCATCCGCAACAGAGGTTAAATCATAGGCAATGGCACTACCCATTATAAGTTCCTTACTAGTACTGTAGTGTTGTAATATCATGGAAGGCTGAAAATAAAAATTACTATTTACTTTATAAGTTAGGCCAGCATGGAACGTTGTTTTTAGTTGTAACTGGTATTCTAAATCAACAAAAGAAACTTTAGCCTTGTTAATGTGTCCAAAGGAAAATCCAGAATAAATATCCAATTTCTCATTTGGTTTAGACCCAAAAAGCATCCCGAACCCTATGTCTAAAGCGCTTCTACTAAAGTTTTGAAGATTCTCATTTGTTGGAAGAGAAGTGTTTACACCTGAAGGAAGAATTTGCGCATCAAAAAATAGGTCATTAGCATTAAATGACTGTTGAATCATACCTAATTGTACACCGCTACTTAAATAAGATGTTGGGCTAATTTTATGAATATAGGCCATGTTTAAAAGTACCTTAAGGTTTGACCATTGACTAGTTCCTGCTTGGTCATTAATTATTTGAAGCCCACCACCTAGCCAGTTTCCATTCAGTTTTTCTCTAAGAAAATGCCTATCATAGCTTAATGCTAATGTTCTGTATGGATTAGAAATGCTTTGCCATTGATTTTTATAGTTAATATGTGCACGGTTATCTCCTCCCATGTAACCAGTCATTGCCGGGTTTAAGTTTAGAGGATTTGCATAAAATTGGGAGAAATGTAAATCTTGACCTATAACGTTATGCCAATTAAATATCAACAGTAAAAATACCAACCTATATGTAAGCTTTAAAAACATCATCTAATTAAACTTACATCTCCTTTAAATACTTTTTCAGTGCCATCATTAAATGTAACCTGTATCATGTAAACATATACCCCTGGGTTTTGCTTTATGCCTAAGTGTAGTCCATCCCAACCATCATTGGGGTCGTCAGTTTCAAAAACCACATTGCCCCATCTATTAAATATTTTAAAATCAAAGTCAGAATAACCATATACGTGTGCTAAAAACAAATCGTTATTACCATCATTATTCGGTGTAAATGCATTTGCAATATATAGGGCATTTTCATACCATATATCTATAAATACTGAGTCTACATTAATACAGCCATTATTATCTGCCATATATAGATAATAAGTAGTTGGTACTAGCGGATTGATAGTTGGGTTTTGACAATCAACACAACTTATATTTGAATCGGGTGTCCAATAATAGCTCACCCCATTACTTGAACTTAATTCTAAACTTGTACCATATAATATGCTGCTATCGTTATTTAATATACCTTCTGGCAAATTGTTAATATTAATGGTCCAACTAAATGAAAGAGTGTCACATTGATCCCATGTAGTAAGGCTAATAGTTTGTAAGCTGTCTACAGTAATTAAAATACTAGAGTCATTTGATCCATTGCTCCATATATATCCTTGGCCTCCAGTTGCCTGAATAAATGCAGTATCTCCCTTACAAACAATAGTATCGCCAATAAGGCTAACGTTAAGTAAATCAGGTTGGGTTATTTCAAAGTTAAAAGTGCTATCACAATTATTTGAATCACTTAAAGTGAGCGTATAAATGCCAGCGCTTAGGTTAGGATTAATACTATCACCAGAACCATTGGACCAATTGAAAGTATATGGTGTGCTCTGTCCACTTACATTAATTTGTATTATTCCATTGCTATCTCCATGACAGCTCAATTGAGAGATTGACTGGTTGATAGTATATGGGTCGGGTTGATTAATTAAAGTGTTAATAGTATCTGTACACCCCTTGTCATCATTAATAATTATTTCATAAGGTCCAAAACCTAAATTGGTCATTGTTAGGTTGGAGTTACTTATATTATTGGGCCAATTAACAGTTAACGGTGGGTTGCCACCATTAGTTAAGATACTAATACTACCATTGTTATCACCATAACAAATTAGGTCTGTAGTTGTGACACTTGAAACAATATTAGTTACATCAACAGAAATAGAATCTATACAAACAGAACTGCCATTAGTAATTGTAACATAGTAAGTGCTATCCGATTCTGGCTTAACATTTGTCGTTGCGCTAGTGTCACCATTGGACCACAAGAAGTTAGCATAAACATGATATACTTCCACCTCTATGGTTCCATTATTATCCCCATAATTAGTGTCGGAAAAGTAAAGGTTTTCACTACCACCGCTGCCAACGAAGTACATGAAATATTCATGGTCTGGATTGTATCCATAAGGGATTGGTTTTGGAGGAGGAAGATTATTAAACTTCCATGATGTTGCATAGTTAGGGGAGATATTTTGACAGCCATAACGATAGTAGAAAAAAGGATCTCTGCTTTCACAGGCTCCTGCACCAGTCCAGGTTCCTTTCATCTTCATATAATATAAATCACCAGCAATAGTAGGTAGAGTATTAATATTAACTAATGCATCCATATGCATACTCAGTACTTCAACTAAACTGTCTGTTTTAGACCCAATAGCCATAAGGTCTAAACTATCACCATAACATAAATGGCTATCTGTAGCCACAATCTCAATATTACCGGCCTCTACGATAATACTATCAACTAATAAGTTTCCTGTAGAGTCACTTATGCTAACATGATAAACACCAGGACCTAAACTATCTATATTTGCAGTTGTATCTCCTGTTGACCATATTATAGAATAAGGGGGACAACCTTTAGTGACAATTAGTCGAGCATCGGCATCATTATAAGGAGAACAACTAGTATTTGAGTTTTGTAGTTCAATTTCTAAATTCATTGGAGCCATAAATAGAATATAGATAGCACCAGCATCATTCTGGCCATCATCATCCTTATTTGCCCCAATGGCAATATCTCCAATATTGTCACCATTAACATCTCCTAAAAAGCATACACTTACCCCAAAGTTGTCATTTGCGGATAAGCTTGCATTTAGGTTTCCAAAGCTATTTGAAATCTTAGTTTGATATTTAACACCTGTAATATGGTTACCTAAATAATCTAGTTTAAAATTTATAGAATATGCAGCACCAGAATTATAAGTATTGTCATCATCTAAATTACTTCCTACAATGAGATCTCTTGCTCCATCACAGCTAATATCTCCTAACGTATCTATATCCTTTGCAAACTGGTCATAGCTATCTAGTGAAACATTAAAACCACCAAAAGAAGCACTTATCTTCTCACTATTTTTAATTGTGCCGCTATTGTTTAAATAAAGAATATAAAAAGCGCCAATATTTGTTCCACCGTCATCATCACCTTTAACAGAACAAGCTATGTCGTTTATGCCATCAAAGTCGTGGTCACCAACATTGCTCACACTCCATCCAAAATTGTCATAATTGTCTAATCCAATAGATAGTCCACCACTTAAATCTGATATCTTTTGTTCGCTTTTAACGGTGCCATTTTGATTTAAGAATAAAATATAAATGGAACCCCTATTTAAGCCACCATCATCATCATTTAATGCACCAACGGCTAAATCCATAATACCATCTCCATCTAAGTCTCCTATGGCGCTTATTGAGCAACCAAATTGATCATCTGGCTCTAATGCTGCGGCTAAACCACCTACAGTTCTACTAATTTTTTGCTGCGCTTTCACAGTACCATTAGAATTCATGAATAAAATGTAAATGGCTCCAGCATTAGCAGCTCCATCATCATCCAAATTAGCACCTATTGCAATATCGTTAACACCATCATTATCAAGGTCACCGATATTGGCAATACTATAACCAAATTGATCTTCTGAATCTAAGGATGATGTCAAGCCCCCAGAACTGCTACTAATTTTGTATTGATTAATGACATTCCCTAGATTATTTAATAGTAATATCCAAAATGCTCCAGCATTATATAGGCCATCATCGTCTAAATAGGCCCCAATAGCAATATCATTTACGCCATTACCATCTAAATCTCCAATATTTTCAATTTCAGATCCAAAATAATCTTGATAGTCTAAACTACCGCTAAAGCCACCACCTAAAGCAGATATTTTCTGATAACTCTGAATATTTCCTGAGGATGGCAAGTAGTTTTGTCCACTAATAGTAAGGCTTAGAAAGAAAAATATAAAAAGGACTATTCGCATAGATCAAACGTAAATGTTAAAGATAACGAATATGTATATAAGCATGTAAATATGTTAAAAAGACTAGTTCATTTTAACCTCTGCAGACAAGGAATTAAGCACATCTTTAGCATCACCAAAAAGCATTCTAGTTTTATCATGGTAGAAAAGGTCATTGTCTATTCCAGCATAACCAAAGCTCATACTTCTTTTGATTACAATAACATTTTGAGCATCTAAAGCTTGTATTACAGGCATGCCATAAATTGGAGAGCCAGGATCATCATAAGCGGCTGGATTAACGACGTCATTTGCACCCACTACAATAATAACATCTGTAGACGCCATTTCAGGATTTGCATCTTCCATCTCAACAAGCTTGTCATAAGACACATCAGCTTCTGCTAGAAGTACATTCATATGTCCAGGCATTCTGCCTGCAACGGGATGAATTGCAAACTTTACTTCTACTCCTTTATCTTCAAGTAGCTTTGTGAGATCTTTACAAACCTGTTGCGCTTGAGCGACCGCTAGACCATAACCAGGCACAATATAAACTTTACTAGAGTAGCTAAGCAATATGCCAGCATCTGTCAAAGTGATTTCTTTAACTACTTTATCTCCATCTTGACCTTTTACGCTAGAGCCACCTCCACCAAATGCGCCAATAATAACATTGAGCAGAGATCTGTTCATTGCCTCACACATTAGAATGGTCAATATAGTTCCGGCCGAACCCACTAATATACCACCGGTCAACATAGCTAGATTGTCGTACAAAAAGCCTCCCATGGCTGCAGCTAATCCAGTAAATGAATTCAGTAGTGATATAACCACAGGCATGTCAGCACCTCCTATAGGAAGAACAAACAGAATACCATAAATGATAGAAGCTCCAAAAAGAATATAAATATACATGGAGATGTCTTCAAAACCTTGAACACCATCCATTTGCATTATGAAAAATATAGACACTAATAATGCCAAGAGGATACCTAGATTAACAACGCTCATCGTCTGAGATCTAATATCACCAATTCGTCCATCTAGTTTTCCCCATGCAACAATGGATCCAGAGAATGATACAGACCCAATAATAAGCCCTAATAGAACAGCAAGCATGAATCCTGTGTTCATATCTCCAGTGAAACTGTTTGTGTGCATATAGTGAGGCAGCTCTATTAAAGATATTAAAGCAGCACAAATACCACCCATACCATTGTAAAAAGAAACGAGCTGAGGCATGTCTGTCATTTCCGCCTTAATTGCAATGTACCAACCCGCAACAAGGCCTACAATAATTGCTCCGATTATTAACCAAAGGTTTTTATTTTCGATTCCAACACTATCGTGAAAAACTATAGTACAAATAATAGCAAGTCCCATCCCTACACTTGCTAAAATGTTACCACTACGTGCTTTTTCAGGATGACTTAACCTTTTAAGCCCAATTATAAAGGCTATAGAAGCAATCAAATAGCTAAGCTCTAATATACCTAATTCTAAACCCATGCTATTTCTTTTTCTTTTTAAACATTTCTAACATTCTATCAGTAACAACAGCTCCCCCAACTACATTTAAAGTTCCAAACACTACAGCTAAGAAACCTAGAACTAAAGCACTAGTACTTTCAGCACTTCCCATGACAATAATAGCACCAACAATTACAACGCCGTGAATCATATTAGCGCCTGACATTAAGGGGGTATGTAATACAGCAGGCACATTAGAGATGACCTCTACTCCTAAAAATATTGATAGAATAATCATGAATAAAAACTCTTTATTCATGATTATATAATCTAGAATAGGCTGTATAAATTCCATATTGCTTAGTTTAACATTTTTTCAACGCGTTCATTAAGTACTTTACCTTCATAAGTAAGGCACGTTCCTGCAATAAGCTCATCTTCAAAATTAATATTTAGCTTGCCTTGTTCTGCAATCATTAGTTTAACAAAATTGCTAACATTTTTACCAAACATTTTTGAAGCATCTGTCGACAGCTCTGACGGAAAATTAGAGTTTCCTATAATTTTTATTCCATTATAATCTACAGTTTCATTGTTTTTTGTCATTGCCGTATTTCCTCCAGTGGACGCCGCAAGGTCAACAATAACACTACCTGATTTCATAGACTCAACAGTCTCTTTTTGAATTAATAATGGTGCTTTTTTCCCAGGTATTTGAGCCGTTGTAATAATAATATCTGAGCTTATGGCATGATCATGTATAAGTTGAGCTTGTTTGCTTTTGTATTCTTCTGATTGCTCTATAGCATATCCACCTGCGCTAGCATCTTCTTTAGCCCCTTCGACTTCAACAAATCGTCCCCCAAGGGACTCTACCTGTTCTTTGACAGCAGCCCGAACATCAAAAGCATAAACTACAGCACCCAAGCGTTTTGCTGTTGCAATTGCTTGCAGGCCAGCCACCCCAGCGCCTAAAATTAGAACTTTAGCGGGTTTAATTGTACCAGCCGCAGTCATCAGCATTGGAAAGAACTTAGAGTTGTTTGCTGCTGCAGTTAAAACGGCTTTATAACCGGCTACAGTTGCCATGGAAGATAATATATCCATTGACTGTCCTCTTGAAGATGTTCTAGGAATAAGATCTAAACTAAAACTACTAATCTTTTTATCACAAAGAACTTTTACCTTTTCTAAATTATGAAATGGATTAAATACTGAAACCAAGACTTTGCTATCATCCAAGTTTTTTATTGTCTCAACATCAAGGCCATTAACTTTAACAATAAGGTCAGACTTATCCAGAATATCTTTTTTATTAAGTATTTGAGCACCAGCATCTTTATATTGTTCATTATTTATAAATGAAGCAATACCAGCATTATCTTCTACAAGTACTTTAAGATCCTCATTTTTTAGAAGGTCTATGATGTGTTCAGGCATCAATGCAACACGATTATCATCGACCGTTTCTTTTAGTAATCCAATAACCATAAACCTTTCATTTTTGAGGGTGGTATTTGTAAAAATACATTTTTAGATAGAATTATGGTCAGATTAAGGGTTCTCTTTTCTTCTAAAAAACACATAAAAAAAAGGATAATATATATTATTTACACTTGGCCATTAGCCTATTAAATATATTATCAACACCAGGCGTATCAACTGATGTTTTTAGTATATGTTCAATTTCTTCTTTTTGATTGCCTTCATAGTATTTTTGGTAGTGTTCCCATCGTTGCCATGTTCGACTTTTGTTAAGTTCTGGATGAAATTGAGCTCCCCAGAAATTAGAGTCTTTTACATAAAAAGCTTGATATTCACCGTGCTCAGAATAGGCAAGATTTACAATGTTTGAAGGAATAGATTGAACATGATCATGATGTCCAAACTGTGCATAAAATTGATTTGGAAGAACATTAAATACTGGGTCAGTTTTACCAGATTCTGTCAAAAACACTTCAAATGACCCAAGCTTCTGTCGACTTTCATCATGTACCACACTGCCGCCCATAGCTAATGCTAATCCTTGAAAACCAAAACAACTAGCCCATGCAAGTGTTTTGTTTTCTGCTACCTTCAATAGAAAATCCAAGAAATTTTTTATCCATTGATGCTTATCTAGTACACTGTAAGCTCCAGAGCCACCAAAAATCAAAAAATCTTCGTCTAATAGTGAAGGTCTAAGCTTTTCATTAACGGCATTTACGACTTTTATTTTAGAATAGCCTAATGAACTTTTAAAACATTCTAACTCATGATGTAGCATAAAGTCATTGGGATCTCTTAGAGAGATTAGGCTAATATTTAAGTCCTTTTTAATCATGGGCATAGCGGGCTTTGACTGTTTGGGACAAGAACAATAAAGCTTTGTTTTGGAAGCTCTATATTCCCAAAATACTTACTCTTCACATCATGCCTGGATAATTGACAATCTGAATCGTATATTATAAAGTCCTTGTAGGTTGGAAGTCTATGTGATGTTTTTTTTGTATTTATTATAAACACAAGATTTTTGTTTTTTGTTTTTTGCTGTATTATTTGGAAGCTATCAGAAGCAACTTCTAATTTGAAGTTATCTAACAATTCAGTAGAATATATCTTAGTGTGTTGTGCATTTAAACTTAAGCACAACATAGGGATAATAATTATGAATAAGTTTCTAATAATTAGAGAAATTAATGATTATCGATAGTTCATTGCCGTGTACCTCACCATAAAGGTTTTTAAAGTTAACAGTGTTGAAATCATGAGAGTATCCAAAAAACACGTTATTGTATTCAAATTGAAGTACAAAGGCCATACTTTCTCCCTTGAAGGTGTTATCTAAATTATTAGATAGCCTATAAATGCCACCAGTAGAAATAGAAATATTACCTGTTACATTCATAATGTATTTAAATAAATTTCCGATGCTCATACGCTTATGGGGTCCTTGAAATTCCATAAGTAGCTTAGGCGCTATTCCCCAAGCATTATTTCTATTGTCAACGTTTAGCAAGATTTGTTCTGCATTATAATGAATAGACATTTT
>CAJXBJ010000027.1 GCA_913050195.1 uncultured Saprospirales bacterium | reverse complement strand
AAATTGTAGAACAGGTCTATTACCTTAATGCACTTTGTGAAAAGGAATATGGACGTCGTCTAACTAATATTGTTTATATGGGTATGGGAGAACCGTTATTAAACTATCAAAATGTTCTTAAATCTGTAGACAAAATCACTGACCCTAGAGGATTGGGGTTTTCGCCTAAAAGGATTACTGTATCTACATCAGGAGTAAGTAAAATGATTCGAAAGCTAGCCGATGATGGGGTAAAATTCAATCTGGCTTTTAGCTTGCATGCGGCCATCGATGAAAAGCGTTCAGAGCTAATGTCTATTAACAAAAAAAACCCACTAGTAGATGTGTTAGATGCTTTGAAATATTTCACACTTAAAAGTGGCAAAAAGGTAACTTTTGAATATGTTGCGTTAAACAAGGTAAATGATACGGAAGAGGATGCTCAAGCTCTAGCAAAGTGTTGCAGTTTATTCAAAACAAAAGTTAACATTATCAATTTTAACCCTATCGAGCAAGCTAACTTTACACCAAGCACACCCAAGCGGCTCGATGATTTTATACAACATTTGGTTAATAAAGGCGTAAATGTTAGTGTACGCAAAAGCAGAGGAAAAGACATCGATGCTGCATGTGGTCAATTAGCCAATAAATTAATAAATGCAAAAACATAGATCTGTAGAAGAAGACAAAGGGCATTTAATGTATAGCTTTTACATTGCATGTTTTAGTGTCTTGCTACTATGGGGAATTCGAGCTCTAGAAGTGGGGCTAGAAAGCAAGTTTTATTGGCTCGGTATTTATCCAAGAACTCTAAAAGGCTTATTTGGGCTCATAGGTTCTGGCTTAGTTCATAAAGATATATTCCATTTAGCATCAAATAGTTTGCCTCTATTCATGGGCGTATTTATGACTATATATTATTATCGAAAAATTGCAATGGAAGTGTTTCTGTGGATTTATTTTTCTTGCAATTTGTGGGTGTGGGTTTTAGCTAGACCTGCCTATCATATAGGCATCTCTGGATTTATATATGGAATATTAAGCTTCTTGTTTTTTAGTGGAATATTTCGGAGAAACCGTCGCTTAATGACGGTATCCTTAATCATTGTATTTATGTATGGAAGCATGATATGGGGAGTCCTTCCTATAAAGGATGGTGTTTCGTGGGAGTCACATGCTGCTGGAGCGATAGTTGGACTTATATTAGCCTTTTATTTTAGAAGGGTTGGCAAGCTGAAAATGACGCATGAAGAAAATCCTTTACATTATTGGACAAATACTAATGACTCTTCTATAACACCAATAGTTTTTCACTACAGCATAGATGAAAAAAAGATTGATATCAGTAATAATGAAGAGGAAAACCTAACTTTGTAGTTCACAAAAATAAAAACATGAAATACCTGATTTACTTTATATCGATCTGTTTTTTTACTTTTAGTTGCCAAAACAATCCCGTTGTAGAAGGGCAAGAATCAACCACACAAAATTCTGTTCAAATATTTGGCGACTCAAACATTTCAAAAGAAGGTGCCCTTAACGGCACTTCACTACTAGCTGCACTAGACACTATAGATTCTTTAGATGTAAGCTTAACAGCAACCGTTGTTTCTGTTTGTCAAAAGAAGGGTTGTTGGATGGATGTTCAGCTTAATGATAGTACAGAAATGCTAGTAAGGTTTAAGGATTATGGTTTTTTTGTACCTATGGATTGTGCGGGAAAAACTGCAACAATAAAAGGACTTGCAAAAAAAGTAACACATAGTGTAGAATGGTTACAGCATAAGGCAGAAGATGCGGGAAAAAAACCTGATGAAATAGCTCTAATAACAGAACCTGAAATTGCGTATAGCATACCTGCGGCTACAGCTGTCATAATAGAGTAAGGCTGTGCGCACTTACATTTTTTTAATAATAACCAGCTTAATATGGGCTTGCCAGTCATCTCAAGAAGAAGTATGCCATATTAATGCAGGTGTCAACCCTAATGGCGAAAGCGAAATGGCTTTATTTATGCGCCGTATTGCCTCAGAATGTGATTTAGTGAAAGCCCAAATATTGAAAAAAGAAAAGGCTCAATTTAACTTTGAGGCCACGCAAATATTAAAGGCAACAATGACAAAAGGGCACAACATGGATGGGGCGTATACAGCCTATGCAAAGACTTTTATTAATCAAGTTGAACAGTTTAACGAGAATGCCAATAAAAACAACTACAACACAATAATACTTAACTGCATTAATTGTCACAAAACACGCTGTCCTGGCCCCATTGACCGCATAAAAAAACTTAAATTACCCTAGAGTGTTTTACGCATTTTAAAGTGAGGTATAACTCCATATAACAAATAAGACTCTTCAAAAACCTCATAACCACAGGCTTCATAAAAAGCAAGCGCATTTTCTCTTGCATCTAGCACAATAGAGGTCATACCCTGCTCTTTAGCTTGCTCTTCTAAATATGCTAAAATACGCTTCCCCAACTTTTGGCCTTGAAAGGTATTATCTACAGCCATGTATCGTATTTGACCCTCACTATCCGAGTTCTTTTGTAACCTAGAAACAGCTGCCAATACCCCATCAAAAAACAAGGCAGCATGCGTACACTCAGACTCTATCTCATCTTTTTCGCTCCCTCTTGGCCTCTGCCATGGTGCTCGCAGCAATCGCCATCTCAAATCATAGTATGATCCCCATTCTTTTAGGTCTTTTGGCACACGAATTTCTATAAACATACTCTAAATATAGTTTGAAATTATGATTCAAATTTATATATTTACTTTAATTATTTTTTTATTTGCTATCTGAAAACTAATGCCGGGAATCGAAAATAAAGAATTAAAAAGTGCTGCAAAAGTATTGAGAGCTATTACGCATCCTTTAAGGTTGCAAATCTTGGACTATATTGCTAAAAATGAGCCTGTAAATGTAACCTCAATTTATAAAGCACTAAACTTAGAACAATCTGTTACGTCAAGCCATCTAGGCATCTTACGTCAAGATGGGTTTTTAATCACAAACCGCGAAGGAAAAAAAATATACTACTCAGTTGACACGAAGCGCATAGAACATGTTTTAAACTCAATAAAATCCTACTTTTTAGAGTAGGATCGAAATGGATAAAACATTTGCCCAAAAAAGCCCTTAGGATATCGCTCGATGTCCTTAAACCCCAATTCTTCTTCAGCATTTTCACTTGGCATATAAGCTGTACCAAATAGATAATCCCAACAACTTAAGGTCAACCCAAAATTAACTCCATTCTTTTCGGGTATTTCCTTAGCATGGTGCCAAAGATGCATTTGAGGGTTGTTAAATATATATTTTAAAGGTCCTAATGAAAGCTTAACATTCGAATGATTAAAATGACCGACAAAGAGAGCAAACATATGCACTACAAAATACTCATCTAATCCAAAGCCAAGAATAGCCATCGGAATGTACTGTATGCTATTATATATTACTATTTCTATCCAATGGAAGCGCAAGTGTGCTGCAAAGCCCATCTCCTGCACAGAGTGATGAAGCTTATGAAACTGCCATAAAAAAGAAACTCGATGTAACAATCGGTGTACATTCCAATGAATAAAATCCTTGATAACAAAGGCAAATAAAAGCTTCAAAAATAAAGGCAGGCTTTCTATCTTCAAAGCTATACCATTAGCAAAACCAAGCTCAACACAAAATGTTTTAAAAACCTCAACAACAACATTTGAAACTGCATTGTAAATAATTAACCAAAAAAGGAAAAAATTAAAAAACATGTAAAACACATCAAGCCAAAAGTCCTTTCTAATTGGCTTTTGCCCCCTACGCCATGGGCTCATAAGTTCCCACAAAAAAAAGAGTCCAGAGATAAAAATTAGACCGTAAAAATAATTGGCATACCATTCTTTATAGCTGGCAGACAACGTAACTTCCTGCCACAGATAATGAGCATAGTCTCCAAATGAATGGATAAAAATGTCCACGTACTTCCCCATCTGAAGTAAAGTTACTATTTTCAGCGCACTAAATTCTTTACTATGACTTTTGGATTTTTAAAGATGCTGTATATCACATCAGTTTGGGACCATAAGTCATTATATTTAGAAAACGGCGCTGACCGAAAAACCAGCAAAAACGTGATTAAAAAATTAAACACTTAAGATAATAATGCAAAAATCTTATTTGGTGATTGGTGTAATGAGCGGAAGCTCTCTAGATGGACTGGATTTAGCCGCCTGTCGATTTGAACATAAAGAAAACACTTGGGACTTCAGTATAAAAGCAACTGACTTTTTGCCTTATGAAGAAAAGCATAGACGTGATTTAAGTCAGCTAGGTAATGCCTCAGGAATTGAGCTTATCAAAGCACATGCTGACTATGGAACTTGGACAGGAGAACAAGTAAAGCTATTTATTGAGAAGCATGGGTTGAATCCTGATTTAATTGCCTCTCATGGGCACACTATTTTTCATGAGCCTAGCCAAGGATTCAGCTTTCAGTTAGGCTCTGCTGCCCACATAGCAGCAGCTTGTGGCCTTCCCTGTGCTAGTGATTTTAGAAATACTGACATGGCTCATGGCGGACAAGGTGCTCCTTTAGCTCCTGTTTCTGACTTTGATTTATTTCCAGAATATGACGTATGTGTAAACCTTGGAGGCATTGCAAACATCTCTTACACAGATGAAGATGGTCAGAGATTAGGCTACGACATTACTGTCTGCAACCTAATTCTAAATCATCTCTCGATAGCTTTTGGTGAAGCTTACGATAAAGATGGCCTTTTTGGCAAAGGTGGCAACTTGGATTCATCGCTTTTACTCGATCTTGAGAGCATTGATTACTATAAACATCGTGGAGCTAAATCCATTGATAAAGTATGGTTTTATAATCACATATTGCCTCATTTTTCAAAAGCCTCTTCTAGCATTGAAGACCAAATGCACACAGCCTATATTCATATAGCAAAGATGATAGCTACGCATATAGAAAAAGCTGGACAAACCTCCAAGGTGCTATTAAGTGGAGGAGGTGCAAAGAACAAGTATTTAGTGCAACTTATTCAAGAAAACACAAGCACAAAAATTTGTATTCCTTCTGATGAAATTATTGACTTTAAGGAATCTCTACTTATGGCCTATGTTGGATTATTGCGCTTATTAGAAAAAACCAATAGCGTCTCTAGTGTAACTGGAGCGTCTGAAGCAAGTTCTGGGGGGGGGATTTATTTGGGATGATACTAGTAACAGGAGGCACAGGGCTATTAGGCAGCAAATTGTTGCATGAATTAGTTGAAAATGGAATGAAAGTGCGTGCTCTTAGAAGAGCGACTTCAAAACTCAATAAGGTAGAAGATATATCAAATCAGATAGAATGGGTTGAGGGTGACGTTCTCGATATCCCATCATTAGAAGAAGCCATGAAAGACATCACTGAGGTCTATCATTGTGCAGCAATGGTCTCGTTCAATCCATCCAAACGGGCAGCCATGTATGAAATCAACATCAAAGGTACTGCTAACCTTGTCAATGTTGCTTTGGCACATGACGTTCAGGCACTTTGCCATGTGAGCTCTATTGCTGCCTTAGGGCGTGTTAAAGAAGGAGAAGAAATTACAGAGGAAACAAAATGGGGTGATAGCAAAGACAATTCACATTACAGTATTACGAAATACAAATCTGAACAAGAAGTTTGGCGGGCAAATGCCGAGGGATTAAATACAGTTATTGTGAACCCTTCAGTTATTCTTGGTGAAGGCAATTGGCGCACAGATAGTTCTAGTTTTATTTCAAATGGCTATAAAGGCATGCCTATGTATCCCCCAGGCTGCAATGGTTTTGTAGATTCAGAGGACGTGGTTAAAGCCATGATTTATCTTATGAGTAAGAAAGAATACGGAGAGCAGTTTATCTTAAGCGCAGATAATGTATATTATAAAGATCTATTTGCAAAAATCGCTAAGGCTTTTGGGAAGGAAGGACCAAAACGAAAGATGACACCTTTTCTAGGCGGTCTATTTTGGCGAGCAGTTGCTATAATGTCTTTCTTTACAGGAAAAACGCCAGTAATTACAGAAGAAACCATCAACACCATTCTTAAAACCTATTTCTACAGCAATGACAAAGTCAAAGGAACGGGCTTTAAGTTTCGAAGCATGGATGAGACAATTAACAGATGTTGTAAAAGCTATATGGATTATTTAGCTTCTAAATAGCTTCCAATCAGCCCAGAATGTACCAAAGGGAAGCACAGAAGCCAATAATGCTAAAAAGGTCTTTTTATTATTCCAATTTTCCTCCAATCTTATGAACAACACCATGACCACATAGGCTAGGAACAACACCCCATGTATCATGCCTATAATTTTATTTGGTTCTTTCATGCCATAAATATATTTCAATGGCATAGAGACAAAAAGTATTAATAAAAAAGAAACACCCTCTGCAAATGCAAGGATTCGAAGACGGCCAATTGGGGATTTAAATAATTCTAACATGTTAATATTGCCCTTTTAGCTCCATGGCCTGCCTAGAGGCTATACTAGATGGGAACCACGAAGAAAGTAAACTTATTATTAATACCGTACAAAAAACTAGCAAAAAGTTAGACAGCTCCATATCCATTGGATATGCATCTACCACAAAGGTGCCACCTGGTATTTTAACAATACCTAACCACTGCTGCAAAGCAATCAAAACAAATGCTAAAGCCATACCTGATATTGCTCCAATCCCTGAGAACAAAACACCCTCCAACAAAAATATTTGTCGAATATCTTTAGCCTGCCCACCCATAGAACGAATTATAAAAATATCCTTGCGCTTATCAAGAACTAACATAATTAACGACCCTAGTATGTTAAAGCCTGCAATAACAAGTATAAGAGTTAAAAGACAATAAACCGCCCACGACTCCATATTCATTACTTGATAAAGAGCTTGGTTCATTTCTGCTCTTGATTTTATAGAATATGCATCTCCATATATATCTGATATCGCCATCCGAACATGCTTCAAATCCTTCTTGTTCTTTAATCGCACTTCTATACTACTAAGGTAATTATGATTATAGTTTAGCATTTTTTGAACAAAAGGCAAGGATGTAATAATATACTTAGAGTCAAATTCCTGTTGTATACTAAAAACACCCTTAGGCTTTAATGACGCTGTTTTGAAGGCCTTGTTGACTAGACGCTCTTTTCGCTTTGTTCTCTTTGGCATGTGCACCTTTAACTGACTATACGGGTCTGCAACATTGAGATCCAAGCGCGCCTCTATACCAGCTCCAATCAAGGCCAAATTCCTTCCGAAAGTATCTTTTAAACTATAACCACCTCTAATTATTTTATCCGTTAAACGATTGACTTTAGTGTATTTTTCATCAACGCCTTTAACCATAGCTATTAACTGCTTGTCTTCTGCACTTAATAAGGCTTTTTCTTCTAAAACTAGGCTAAATGCCTCAATGCCATCTAAAGAGGCAAGCTTCTCTATACGTCCTTCACTTTTCTCAAAGCCTTTACCTTCATTAATTGAAATTGTAATATCTGGATAAAAGGTGCCATATAGCGACTTCACTAAGGACTCAAATCCATTTAGTGAAGAGAATATGATAAGCATTGCCATGCTAACAACCATTACTGCCAACATAGACACAAAGGAAATTATGTTTATAGCACTTGTATTGTACTTAGATAAAAAGTAACGCCTTGCAACAAAAAAAACGAAGCGCATCTACTCGTCTTTTTTCTTCATTTCATCAAATATCTCATCTAATCTAATCTGCTCATCTAATGTATCATCCTTAAAAAAAACAATATCCGGACAGCGCCTAAATTGGTTTTTTATTTTAGCTGCAAGTATTTTTTTGATTCCTTTAGATTGTGCATTAAACTCTTTTATAAGCTCATCTGCCTCTTTTATCATACTCATACCTAAATAAAATCGAGCCAAACCTAAATCCGTAGTGACATAAACCTGAGTAAGGCTAACTATCTTATTACCAAACCATGCTCGCCCATTTTCTGCAAGTATTTCACCCATTGCACGCTGTAAACTTCTCGCAACTTGTCTTTGTCTTTGGTTTAACATTGGTTTCATGTGAATAAGTTCTGTTTCTCCGAATTAAAAATACACTTTTTTCATGCTATTTTTGCTTTATGAAAAAGCAAATAAATCACGTAAAGCGCTTCCATGAAGTCTATGAAGCTCCAATACTAGAGAAGCCAGGGATTCCGAGTAAAGAAAGAATGCAGCTAAGGCACAAATTATTATCTGAAGAGCTGGGTGAATATGAAGAGGCTTGTGCAAATAATGACTTAGTAGAAATATCAGATAGTCTAGTTGATTTAGCTTATATTTTATTTGGCACTGTTTTAGAACATGGACTTCAAGATAAGTTTGAAGCAATGTTTGAGGAAGTTCAAAGAAGTAACATGAGCAAACTTGATAGAAATGGACAGCCAATTAAAAGAGAAGATGGCAAAATCCTTAAAGGCCCTGATTTTTTTCTACCTAATTTACAAGCTATTTTACAAGAAGAGTCTGTTCAAATATAAGGTATGCGGGCTTGCATACTCACCTTTGTTTTTTTTATTCTTATTGGGCATGGAATAGCCCAAGGTCCACTTAAGGCTTTTTACGATATAGAAGCCTGCGCATATGGCTTCAAGAACATTCAAGGAGAAATTATAATTGAACCTTTATTCAAAAGCATTAAGGGTTTCACAAAGGATGGCGTATGCCAAGTTAAATTGAATGAAAAGTGGGGGCTCATAAATAAAAGTGGAGAGTTTTTAATAGAACCTACCCTTGATGAACTTTGGAACTTTCACCCAAAATATGTAGCCTGTCCTGCCAAAAAAAACAAGCATTGGGGCTTTATTGACCGGCAAGGCAATTGGTTAATTAGCCCTAAATATAAAAACCTTTCTTACGCCCAAAAAGGTTATTTTGAAAAGCGCCCATTTCTTTTTATTGTACAAAAGAATGGTTTAAATGGCATTGTATCCTCTAGCGGCAAAGAAGTTGTTGGAACAAAATATGATCGAATTTCAGAGAAATTCAATAACTATGGCATTACTAAGGTTGTCCATAATGACAAATACGGTCTTATTGACAGCAGTGGTAGAACTGTTTTAGATATCAATTATACGTATTTAGAAAGGAATTATCACGACCTAGAAATCCCATATTTGTTGACTACGAAAAGCTCTAAAATGCTACTATGTAGTCCTAGAGGTAAAATTCTCAACACAAGGCAGCTAGAAAGTATTGAAGTGTTTTCAAAACACTATAAAAATTTATCATACACCTTATTTAAAGACGGAAGCCAATGCGGGCTCATTAATGAAAATGGTGAAATTTATGCCGTAGATAATGCCAAGCCTTTAAAGCCTTTTAATAGTCTTCCATTACTGCTTATTAGTGAACAAAATGAGCTTTTGTGTCTTGACCCTAGAGAAAGCAAATCGGCAACGCCAATCATGAGCTATTCAAAGAAAGATGCACATTTAAGTTATCTTAAAGACGAGCACACATTGCTTTTTAAAAGCAAAAAAAATGATCCAAAGCACCTTTTGCTTGATGAGTATGGACGCTTAATACATTCTGGGTTTTTATGGAATTGGACGGAAGAAAAAATAGGCATGGATGGCATTCATTATTACTGCCAGGATCAAAACAAACAATATGGCTTATACATTTTCAACAATAAGCGTCCAAATATATGGATTGAACCAAGCTTTGATGACATTTCTGCATTTGACCCCAAATTAAGGGTCAGATGGATAAAAAAAGATGGGCATATTGGCGCAATAAATGCTGTAGGCGAAATATTATTTGACCCTGAATTTGAAGACATTAAACACCTCTACACATCAGAGAAGTCCTTCTTTTATATCTTAAAAAAGGATGGGCATTATGCTCTTTTCAATGAAAACCATATTCAATTAAGCCCTTTTTCATACAACAATATATGGTCACATTCTGACAAGATATTTGCATTAAACAAAAGTACTCTGCCTGAATTTATACCGGATCTAAAAAATCCTAAATTTATTCCTTACCATAAGCTAAATACAAAACTTTCTAATTCTGATTCAATATTGGTTAACATTAATAAAAACCACTCAACAAACCAGATGTTCTTGTTTGTTGAAAATGGCAAATATGGTTTAATGAATCAAAGTGCTGAACTAATTGAAGCTCCTGTTTTTGAAGAGATCCGACACTTTCAAAACCCCTATCACTTTGATGACATATATGCCTTTAAGGCACATCAAATAAAAAATCACAACATTCCTCAAAAACGCATTTTAGCTTATAATTATGTTTTTGAAAAAAACATTAAAGCAAATATGGGGAGCTTTAATAAACTTAGTGAGCAACATCAAAATCAAGATCAAAAAAGCATCTTTTTTGAGGAATTAAAAATAGATAATGAGTTTCGCTCTTTTGAAGCAAACAACCAAGAGCTTCATTTTAAACGCTTCTTTTTAGAAAATATTTTTGGTGATTTCTTTACATTAAAAGTGAAGCATGAAACACAAATAGGTCAAAGCACAAGGCTCAACGAATCCTTTGAGAGCTTTTATATTAAAAACAGCGAAGTCTTCAAAATTAGCTTAGAAGACATCTTCCGTGACAACCCGCAGCACACTACTGACTTAAGTAAATTAGCACTTCAGAAATTACGGGAGTTAAGAGGTTTTGAACTAACTTATTGTGCTAATGAAAACGCCTTTATTAATGATAAAGAATATTTTGTTTTGAAAAAGGATGGCCTTTTATTTCATTTTAGAGATCAAAGAAATTTAGGAAGCGGGTTGTGGAAAGACAGACAGTATAGTGGTGCTGATATTTTTATATCTTATAGATCCATTGGACACCTGATTAGTGAAGGAAGTTTATTATATCCTTTATACAAAGCTCAATTAAAATAAAAACATGGCATTTGAAGGGAGCAAAAACTACATTGCAAGCAAAGACTTAAAAATAAGTGTAAAAGCAGCTATGCATTTAGAAAAACCACTTTTAATTAAGGGGGAACCTGGAACAGGAAAAACACTTTTGGCAGAAGAAATAGCTACAGTGCTTAATAAGCCCCTTTACACTTGGCATATTAAGTCAACAACCAAAGCCCAGCAAGGGCTATATGAGTACGATGCTGTATCAAGGCTAAGAGACTCACAATTAGGCTTGGAAAAAGTAGCGCAAATAGGAAACTATATAGTTAAAGGAGTAATATGGAAAGCCTTTGATTCTGAAGAACAGTCTGTTCTTTTAATTGATGAAATAGACAAGGCGGATATTGAGTTTCCTAATGATCTTTTACTTGAATTGGACCGAATGGAGTTTGACTGTTATGAACTTCAAAAACGTGTGAAGGCAAAGCATCGACCAATCATAATCATAACCTCAAATAATGAAAAAGAACTTCCTGATGCCTTTTTAAGACGTTGCTTATTTCATTATATCCAATTCCCTGACAAACAACAAATGGAGGCCATAGTTCAAGTGCATTTCCCAAATTTAAATCAACGATTAATGCAGGAAGCTCTGCGCTTATTTTATCAATTTAGAGAAATACAAGGCTTAAAAAAACGTCCTTCAACATCTGAACTAATTGATTGGATCAAGCTTTTAATTATGGATGGCACTGAGGGAGATGAGCTATCAAACATGGATGTATTTAAGGAAATCCCTCAACATATTGAGGCACTTATTAAAAACGAAAAAGACCTAGATATTTTAAATCATTTTAAACAAATAGGTGGAAACTCCAACGCCTATTAAGCGGATAATAACAGACAGTGTTTCTAGATTTTTTCATATTACTTAGAGACAACGGCATCAATGCTAGCCTTCATGAACACCTTAGCTTACTTGAAGGACTTGAAAAAAAAATAATTGGTCAATCTATAGATGACTTTTATTATTTATCTAGAGCTATATATGTTAAAAACGAAGCCCAGCTAGACCGATTTGATCAGCTATTTGGACACTACTTCAAAGGCTTGGAATACATTCCAGAAGAGCTCGTTTTTAACATCCCTAATGAATGGCTCCAAAAAAACCTCATGCGCCATTTGAGTGATGAAGACAAAGCCAAAATCAAGGCAATGGGGGGACTTGAAAAACTAATAGAACGTTTTAAAGAGCTATTGAAAGAACAAAAGAAACGGCATGAGGGAGGAAGCAAATGGATTGGCACTGGTGGTGTATCTCCATTTGGAGCCTTTGGCTTTAACCCAGAAGGCTTTAGAATTGGACAACATGAAAATCGTCATCGCCAAGCTATTAAAGTTTGGGATGAAAGAAATTTTGAAAACCTAGATGAAGGGCAAGAACTTAATACTAGAAATATAAAAATGGCATTGCGCTATTTACGCGAATTCACTAGAGAAGGCGAAGAAGATGTTTTGGACTTAAATGCAACTATTAAAGCCACTTCAAAAAATGCTGGTAGCCTAGAACTAATAATGCAAGCTGAGCGCAGAAACAATGTCAAGGTGTTGCTTTTTTTTGATGTAGGGGGCTCGATGGATGACCATGTAGAGCTCTGCTCTCAGTTCTTTTCTGCTGCCCGCTATGAGTTTAAACACATGGAGTTCTTTTACTTTCACAACTGCATTTATGAAAAAGTCTGGAAAGACAATGCTAGAAGACACCAAGACTACACCAAAACCTTTGATGTTTTAAATCAGTTTAATGGCGACTATAAAGTTATTATTGTTGGTGATGCGGCCATGTCTCCTTATGAAATATTTCTAAATGGTGGCAGCGTAGAACACTTTAACGAAGAGGCAGGAGTTGTCTGGCTTAATCGGCTCAAGGCCCACTTTAAGCATATAGTATGGATTAACCCAAACCCTTCGGGGGTCTGGAAGTATTACCAAAGCACTATTTCCTTATTAGAAATAATGGACAATAAGATGTATCCCATGTCCATTGAAGGCATAAGAACAGCCATTGAAAAACTGTTAAAACCCGCTTATTAGCACAATCCTAACAAGCAAGAAAAGAGAGCATACAGAGATCTTTTAAAACCATATTTTCCAAACCTTTTGATCTAGTCTTTCCGATTTTATATAATACAAAGCAGAGGTCATCTCACTTATAGTAAGCTTACTACCTCCCTCAAGCTTATACTGAACACATATTTTCCCCTGTATATCATAAACGGATATAATATCCGATTGAAAGCTTCTATTTTCTAGAACCCAATCTCCAGCATTTCTGTAAAGGCTTAAGTTTGAAGTTTCCACATTAGAAAACACACTAGAGTTAATACAAGAGTCTTTAAGGCCGTCAAACCAAAGCTTAGCTCCCAAAACAGATACGTCTGCACAGCTTACATGATTATAGTTTGCTCCAACATCTATCAACTCAATACTTGTTGAGCCACGGGCAATCAATGAGTCTTTAGCTACTTCACTGTGGGCAAATGGGACGACCTCATCACCACTACAATGATATAGTCTCATTGGTGCTTGAGCAGACCAGCGATAAGTATCATTTTTTTTCAAGGCCACTTTGATTGGATGTAATGAGTCCGCTAAATAATTAGCATAATATGAGGAGTCTACAATATGTATTGGAATAGATGGCATTACATTATTGACTGCATCTAACTTTTTACTCCCATCAAACATCGGCGGTAAAATAGAATCATATGGCTCACTTAAAACTTCAGAATAACTTGAATAAAAGTTGCCATAGACTAATTGTAACGAAAATATAGTGTATGGCAAATAACCCGGCTGTGGATATGGCAAACTATCATTTTCCATTAAGGCTCTATGTGTGTTAGACAAATCGTAAGGGCCCGCCATTGGTGCTGACGCCGTTACAGGAATATTCGGATAATCCGCTTCTAACATTTGATGCGCTGCCATAGTCACATGTCCTCCTTGAGAGTATCCTGATAAAAACAATTGCTGATTCCAGCTATATCCATACTTAGATAGAAAGGCCGGCAATGCAAGCACCATATCAACAACAGAGCGTGCTTCAGACTCTGCGTGCATATAATAGTGCGGCCAATCACCATCGCCCAAACCCATAAAATCTGGCATTAAAACGATATATCCTGTCGAAGCTGCTAACACACCAACCACATCCAATTTCAAATTGGATGGAACAGATTTTTGTTTTAGCACAGTACCATGATTAAAGTTCATTACTGGATAGTCACAATAAGCATTATTAGGAACATAGATGGCCCCAGAGCACAGTACTGTATCCCCATGAGGGTCTATACTTTGATATTGCATCTTATATGCCTTTACCTGATATGTTGGCTCCATAACAAAAGAAGGCACAGCCATATCATCAAAATAGTCAGCAACTTCTATTGAGTCAAAAAAATAAAGTAAGGAATCTGACAAATACTGTGCTCTTATATTTTGAACTAAGAGTACACTAAACACTAAAAAATATATGCCTCGGATAATCATAACACGTTAATTTACTAAATATCCTTAATTTTGGAGGCAAATGCAACAAGACATACGATATATCGTCCGCTATGCAGGTGAGTTTGGAACTAAGGATAAAACCACTCGATGGAAGCTCATCCATAAGCTAGAAAACAACATAAAGGCAGGCATTTCACACAGGTGGCCAAAATCTGTTGAAGAGGCCTGTCAAATAAAAGGCAGCTGGGATAAGCTTATTATAAACAGTCCAGTTGTTCTAAAGCCTATATTAAGTCAAACCCCTGGTATAAGTCAATTTTACCATACTGACTTTTTTGAATATCAAACAAAGTCTGAGCTTTTAAAGATTGGGGTTAAATACTTTAAACCTTTAATGAAAGGTAAGCGCTTTGCAGTACGATGCAAAACATCTGGTCTTTTGCCTTTCAAAAGCAACGAGATAGATATTGGCATTGGAGATCAGCTTTATACCTTAGGAAAAGTAGACCTAACCAATCCTGAAGTAACTTGTTTTATTGATGCCTACGCAGATCATTGCTATCTGTATTCAAATAAGGAAAAAGGCATGGGTGGGCTTCCCATTGGAAGCCAGGGCAAAGGCCTTTGCTTGTTGTCTGGAGGTTTTGACTCCTCAATAGCTGCTTGGAAAATGTTTCAGGCAGGAGTAGATATGGACTTTGTTTATTTTGACTTAGGCGGAGAAGCACAAAAGTCATGTATAACAAACACCTTTTTCTTCCTTAGACAACATTGGGCGCATGGCAGCAAGGGTAGGTTATTCATTGTAGATTTTCAGAAAATCATGCTAGAAATACTCAATGGTCGTCCTGCTTTCCAAAATATGATATTAAAATATGCATTCTATCAATGCGGTGAGAAAATTGCCAAAGAAGAAAAGCTCTCCTGTTTAATTAGTGGTGAAGCTATTGGCCAAGTGTCTACACAAACATTAAAAAACCTATGCGCCTTAGACCAAATAAATAGCATGGCAATGTTTAGACCACTTTGTAGCGAAAGCAAATATACTATTATGGATATGGCAAGACATATAGGTACTCATGATTTAGCCTATAAAGGCCCTGAATTATGTGCGATTGCTGGAAAAGGCGTAACAACCGGCACTACATATAGGAAACTAATGTCCTGTGTAAGGGCTTTAAATCTTGAATGCCTTATTGATGAAGCAGTAGAGCAACGAAACGAATATGATCAATACTCTGAGAAAACAGAAGTAATACAAGCCTCTATTCCAGAAAATGTTAAAATTATTGACTTAAGGACTAAAGAAGAGTTCTCAAAAAAATCTCTAGATAGATCTGAAAACATACCGTTCAATAATGCCATTACTTCTTTTTATCATTGGGACAAAAATGTGAAATACTTTTTGGTTTGCAATGTTGGCAGCCAAAGTGCCATTTTAGCTAATAGCATGCTTAATGAAGATTATGATGTGGACCACCTTAAAGCCGGCCTTCAGGCCTATTGGACACCTTTACATGGTGGATAAGTTGTTATTTTATTTTGAATCCATTGCTGTATTTTCGTGCTAGCAAAATAGAATAAACTATGCGTCAATATTTAGACCTATTAGAACATGTACTTGAAAATGGCAATAAAAAAGGTGATCGAACAGGCACTGGAACGATTAGCACCTTTGGATATCAAATGCGCTTTGACCTAAATGAAGGCTTTCCTCTTCTAACAACAAAAAAACTTCATTTAAAATCCATCATACATGAGCTGTTATGGTTTTTGAAGGGAGACACAAATATTGCATACCTAAAAGAAAATAAAGTTCGAATTTGGGATGAATGGGCTGATGAAAATGGAGATTTGGGGCCAGTATACGGCTACCAATGGCGCTCATGGCCAAGACCAGACGGCAAACATATTGACCAAATCACCCAGCTTATTGACCGCCTTAAAAGCAATCCAGATTCTAGAAGACATATTGTAAGTGCTTGGAACGTTTCAAATGTTGAGGAGATGGCTTTACCTCCTTGTCACTGTCTCTTTCAATTCTATGTTGCTAACAACAAGCTAAGCTGTCAGCTCTACCAGCGTTCAGCAGATAGCTTCCTTGGAGTACCATTTAACATTGCCTCTTATGCATTATTAACAATGATGGTTGCTCAAGTTTGCAATTTTGAGCTAGGTGAATTCATTCACACCTTTGGTGACTTGCATATTTATAGCAATCATTTTGAACAAGTTCAACTCCAATTAGAAAGAGAGCCAAGATCACTCCCAAAAATGAAGATTAATCCTGAAGTTAATTCCATATTTGACTTCAAGTTTGAGGATTTTCAACTTTTAGAATACAGTCCACATCCGCACATTAAGGGTATTGTTGCTGTTTAATAATCGTTTATGAGGCTAAGTATTATTGTGGCCGTTTCAGAGAATGGCATAATTGGCAAGGACAACCAATTAATTTGGCATTTGCCCGCAGACCTAAAGTTTTTTAAAGAAACCACAAAAGGTCGTGCAGTAATTATGGGTAGAAAAAACTTTGAATCTATTCCTGAAAAATTCAGACCACTACCTGGCAGAACCAACATCATTGTCAGTAGAGACCGAGCTTATAAAGCAGATGGCTGTATTTTAGTTCATTCTATTGAAGATGCTATTGCATATGCCAAATCCATTAATGAAGAAGAAGCTTTTGTCATTGGCGGTGGAGAAATATATAAACAGAGCATGGACTTAATAGACTGTCTTTACATAACTCGAGTGCATTCGAATTTTGATGGCGACACCTACTTTGAACCAAATCTTAGCTTATGGGAAAAAGTATCCGAAAGATATTATCCCGCAGATGATAAAAATAGACATAGTCATACATACGAGCTATATAAGAGAGCATAAAAAAGGGTACCTTTAGGCACCCTTTTGAAAACACTTCTAAGTCTATTTCCTACTTTTCAGCAGTATTAGAGTTTATATAAACATAATCAGTAAGATTATCCCCTGCTTTCCAAAGCACAAGAATAACTTCTAAGTCTTCGGCAACCCAATCTGGGTCTACTGCCACTTCATACTCCTGAAAATATCCATAATCCTTTCTAATACTTTGATTCGTTAGATCATCTCCAACACTTCCTGAGTTCATTGTATATCGGAAAGCATGATCATGAATAAAGTCTGTTCCTCCTCCAGATTGCTCCATTCCATTAGTTGCCGGTATACCATTTTGAGTAACATAAACACCCAATTCATATGAACCTTCTACGTCATCAAAAAACTTAACACACGTTTTTACTTTTAAAACATCATTCTCTATAGACATTTTTCCAACACAAGCTCCAACAGGAGTTTGGTTTAAATAAGCAGGTATTGAATCCATAAAATCCATATAATAAACTAAGTTTCCATTTAAATACCATTTCGGTATGCCACCATTGGTTGGCATAATCGTTTTTAAAGAGGTATTATACCATAAACCCATATCATTATTCTGACAATGCATATAAACCGTATTCATACTCAACCCATATGTAGGCTCCACATTTTCATTCATATAAGTCGTTGAAGATCCACAAGGGCCACAATTAACTCCTGTCCATTTACAGATAAAAAGTTCCTGCACTTGTTCTGGTACTAAACATGAGCCATCGTCTTTTTTGGCATCTGGACTATAGTTAACAGAATTAGGAT